>SLIW01000389.1 GCA_007135435.1 Natronomonas sp. | reverse complement strand
GGCCGAGTGCTCGCTGATGCGCTGGCCCGCGTCGAGCGCGAACGCCGTCTGCGTCCCCGATCCCTCGTCGACGAGGGTCCGGCTCACGATGCTGTCGTCCTGGTAGGCAACCAATTCGGCCACAGCGAAGACGTCACCCGGATAGTCGCCGGATTTGCCGTTAGAATTGACCATACGTATCCGTGGGTCGGGACGACCGTAGACGTCGTGCCGCACATCTTCGGGGGATGGCCCGCGGTGCTCGGTCGCTGGTCGTCCACCAACCAAAGAACCGCCCAGAGTCAGCGGCCGTCCCCGGTTCGGATATCGTCCCGGATCCGTGCCGCCAGCCGGTCGGCCTCCTCGGCGTCTAACGGGTGGCGGTCCAGCGCGACGGTGATGTCGTCGTCGGCCCACCGCGGCAGGACGTGGACGTGAGCGTGCGTCACATTCCCCGCGAGGTCGCCCGACGTGTAGAACACGCTGACGCCGTCCGGCTCCAGCGTCCGATGCATCGCCGCCACGACGCGTTCCACCGTCCCGTAGACCTCCGTCGCCGTCGGGTCACCACCTCTGAACAGCGACTCCCGGTGGTCCCTCGGGATCACGAGACTGTGTCCCCGCGTGGCCGGATCCCGGTCGAGGAACGCGACGGTCCGGGCGTCCTCGTAGAGGCGGAACGCGTCCGCCTCCCCTGCGGCGATTCGACAGAACGCGCACTCGGCCATCGTCGGGACGTTCACACCCCACCGCCATAGAGGTTACAACCGTTTCCGGGCCAGGAGGCTACCACCGTTTCCGGTGCCGACCGGCCATTCCGGAGCGTGGTGCCGCGGTCGATACCGCCGGTGGGTTCTCGCGGCTGCGGCCTCCGCCACCGGCCGCCCGGTCGAGACAGGCGGGTCCGAGATCCCGCAGTGGGTCAGCCAGGGACCGGTCTCCCGAAGTGATTCGCCCACCAGTCCCACCGGGCTGGAACCGAGGCAACCGTTTTTGTGCCCGGCTCCGACCATCCGCCATGACGCGCCACGTCCTCGTTCCGTTCGACGACTCCGAGCAGTCGACGGCGGCGCTCGAGTTCGCCATCGAACAGCATCCCGACGCGCGGATCACCGCCTTCCACGTCGTGGAACCCGGCGATATCTACACGTGGACCGGGATGGAGGGCGCGGCCATGGCCGACCAGGACCGGCTCCGCGAGACCAGTGGGAAGTGGGCCGAGGAGCTCCTCCAGTCGGCGCGGGACCGGGCCGACGAACTGGGGGTCGAGATCGACGTCGACAGGGCCCTCGGGGTGCCCGCCCGGGAGATCGTCGAGTACGCCACCGAGCACGACGTGGACCACGTCGTCATCGGGAGCCACGGACGCAGCGGGGCCCGACGGGTTCTGCTGGGCAGCGTCGCCGAGACGGTGGCCCGGCGCTCGCCGGTCCCCGTGACCGTCGTCCGCTGAGCCACAGGCACCTGGCGAGGCGGGTTTCGATCCACGGTAGCGATCGGCGTACGTGTTCATCCGTTCCAGAGTGACGGATTGCAGATATACTGGAACCGCAGTGACCGATATCGAGGGTGGATGCAGTACGGTAGTTAGTCCTCGGTTCGATACGTGTCCAACGTCCAATCGTACCGCTCGGGAAATTCATCCGGACCAGTCTGAAAGCCCGCTCTCACACCCTCCAGTCCCTCACATCGTTCGATCTCCTCGACCATGGCACATCCAACCCGATAGGGTAATCGTGACCCGCCGAAGAGGTGGGAAACCAGCGACTCTCGCGGCACCGATTCACGGTGGAGCCGCTCGCGGAACGAGTCGTACTCCTCGACGAGTCTGCGCAGCTGCGAGTCATCCTGCAGCAGTCGGTAATCGTCGCTCACAGGATGCTCGTCCCCGCCCATATTCCCGTCGGCTCGGCGGAGTTCCAGTGGAGCATACGTTGCGTACGCTTCCGTTTGAAAGACCGTGTTCCAGACAGCCTGCTGGTTCTCCGACTGCAGTGGTGACGGACCGAGTCTATCGCGAGAATCGTGTTCCCCCTCGTAGAGGACGTGAGATGCCTCGTGAATGGCGGTATAGAGTAATTGACGGGGCTTCCGCAGGAACAGCGGCGTGTTCACATTGATATACGCCCCGCCCGACACACCAACACCCATGTCGTAGCCAATACCGAGATGAACAACGACATCCGACGTGTCCGCATCCGGCGCAATCCGTTCGAGGTGTCGTTCGATCTGGTCGGACCACTGACGTTCGTGTGACTGGACGTGCGCGATCAGTCGGGGGATCCGCTGCTGGTTGGTCGTCGGATCCGCCAACGAAAAGACCGTCTCTTCGCCGTTGACTGCGCTTCTCAGGTCCTGCCGCGTCAGGTCTCGTCCGAGCAACGACGCATGCGCCTTCACGACCTCGTATGCGGGATGGTTCCACACCGTGGAAAGCGAGACCTCGCCACGGACGTAGGAGAGGAACCGTTCGGCTCCAGTCCAGTCGATCTGCACGATCGAATATATGGTCGATCAGAAAAAAGCGTCCCGTTCATTCAAATCTGGGTTTGAGAATCGTTCGAGGACGAGATATGCGCTATGTATCTCGCACGACCGCTCTAACTCGTTCCAGAGAGGTCACAGTCGAGTGTATGGATTCGGTTGCCAATCCCTCTCGTGGGCGGCCCCGGAGACGTCCGGGCTCTACCCATCGTCCATACCTCGTTTCATGAGTACCACGAGCTGGGAATCACCGCTAGGATGGTATGACGACCCGGTCAACCCCGAGGCGAGTGACACCGCAGTGGCGGGCGTCGCCACGAGATCACCCATGAGAGGGAACATCGACACGGACGACCGGCCGCTGGTCCTCATCTGGGAGCTCACCCAGGCGTGCGACCTGGCGTGCGACCACTGCCGCGCGGACGCGGTGCCGGATCGCCATCCCGAGGAGCTGACGACCGCGGAGGGCAAGCGGCTGCTCCGGCAGGTAAGGGAGTTCGGCGAGGGCCAGCTCGTCGTCTTCTCCGGCGGCGACCCGCTGAAGCGCGCGGACGCCGTCGAGCTGGTCGACTACGGCACCGACCTCGGCCTGAACGTGACCATGACGCCCAGCGGCACCCGGTCGCTGACGCGCGAGCGGCTGGCGGCCCTGGCCGACGCCGGGCTGCGCCGGGTGGCGCTGAGCTTCGACGGCGCGACCCCCGCGAGCCACGACGCGTTCCGCGGCGAGGCCGGCAGCTTCGAGGAGACCGTCCAGGCGGCCCGGGACGCGCGGGAGCTGGGCATCCCGCTGCAGGTGAACACGACCGTCTGCGAGGCGACGCGTGACGAGCTGGCGCCGCTCGCCGACCTGGTCGAGGACCTGGGCTGTGTCCTCTGGAGCGTGTTCTTCCTCGTCCCGGTCGGTCGTGGCGCGGCGCTCGATCCCGTCGACCCCGACACCGCGGACGAGATCATGGCCTGGCTCCACGACGTCGCATCGAACCGACCGTACGGCGTCAAGACGACGGAGGCACCCCAGTACCGACGGGTCGTCCACCAGCGTCGGCGGGAGGGTGACGACCACCAGCGCCGCTCGGACGGCGACGAGACCCCACAGGGTCGCGGGAACGCCCGCGCCGTGGAGGACGTCCAGGGACGCCACGGCATCGTCGCCGGCGACGGCTTCGCGTTCGTCTCCCACACCGGCGAGGTGTTCCCCTCCGGCTTCCTCCCGCTCTCGGCCGGGAACGTCCGGGAGACGCCCGTCACGGAGCTCTACCGGGACTCGACGCTGTTCCGCCGGCTCCGCGACCGCGACGAGCTCCAGGGGAAGTGCGGCGCCTGTCCCTACCGGGTCGTCTGCGGCGGGAGCCGCTCGCGGGCGTTCGCCACGACGGGCGACCCGCTCGGCTCCGATCCGCTGTGTCCCTACGTGCCGCCGGGCTACGAGGGACCGCTCCCGGAGCGCTCCTGATTCAGCGGTATGGGTTATTTTCCGTTACGCAATATTTCTATGGAGAGGTCCTGACGACCCTGTTGAAAGCCCCGGCCGGCTGAACTCCCGCGGACCCCCTGCGCTCCTCGGCCTCACTGCGTTCGGCCTACGGTGCTTGAGGGTCCGGGGTTCGTTCAGCCGGCCGCCCCTTTCATTCCCACCCACAGTGTCTGACTGGCCGGTCTGGGTTGGACTGAATAGGGCGGAGCACTCGACGAGGGCGAACAACGATGAGCACCAGCAGTGGCCAACAGGAGGCCATGGTGATCGGTGCGTTCACCCGATTGACAATCGGCGATGTCAGTGGTCCCCCGGTCACGTGCCACCATTCCGTGGACCATCGCCGTTTTCACTGGGTGGTCATCGGTCACCGACAGCGATGGCCCTTATAAATGACCGATACTTATCGGGTTTCGTAGGCCGATCGCATCGAAGCGACCGACCCTAGTACTTAAACAACCGATAAGTATCGGGTGACCATCCGCGACGAGCGTCACTCACAAGGGGCGAATGGTGAGGGGGCCCAGGTGCCTCGATGGGAGCGATAAATGTGGTGAACCGCCCTCAGGAGTTCGCGACGAGGTCGTCCCAGCTGCGCACCTCACCGCCGTGTTCGTCGGCGAAGGCACTCGCCTCCTCGGCGTCGGAGAACGGGAAGTGGTCGTCGCCCATCGCGCCCTGGACCGGGCTGTCGACGACGAACGAGAGGTCGGCGACGTCGGCGAAGACCTCGCGTTCGGCGTGCGACGAGATGTAGAACTCGCCGTCCCGCTCGTCCAGCCGGTAGTCGACCCGCGAGTAATCGGTGACGAACGCCGCCCGCAGGTCGTCGCCGCGGGCGCGCCGATCCTCGTGGTAGACGATCATCTCGCCGACGCTGTCGAACGGCACCGGGTCCTCGTCCCCGTAGAAGAGCTGCCCGGCCGGGCCGTGATGCTCCTCGATGACCATCCCGCAGACGGCACACTCGACGCCGCCGGTGAGGTCGACCGGCTCGACGGGTTCGTCGGCGGAACCGTCGTCGTCGCCGAGACACCCCGCGAGCGCGGCCGCAGCGAGCGACGCGCCGCCGATCAGGAGGCCTCGACGGGACGTCACGGACGGAACCGGTGCTGTCCCGTGAGAACACTCCGCGACGGCGGAACGACCATGGTGATCCTTATGCGGCGATCGTCTCACGTGCTGGGCCGTCGTGTCGGTCGTGGTGGTCGATGTGTCGGGCATGGTGGGCATGATGGGCTCGGTTGGCCGGGAGTCGAGCATGGTGGGCGGGGTGGGCGAGATGTCGGGCATGGGCGATGGGGTGGGCGAGATGTCGGGCATGGGCGATGGGGTGGGCGAGATGTCGGGCATGGTTGGCGGGGTGGTCGTGATGGTCGAGTGAGTGGTCAGACGCGCCGCCGACCGATGGCGGCGGCGGCGAGGGCAGTCGGGATGACGATCCAGGCCACGAGCGCGGCGGCGAGGACGCCGGGCGAGAGGCCCGCGGCGGCGAGGACGGCCGCGAAGCCGGCGTCGCCGGCCGCGCCGAGCCAGCCCAGCACGAGCGTCCGGTAGACCGCGGCCGGGTTGGCGAGCAGCAGCACCGACAGCGCGGCCTCGGGTAGCCGGATCGCGGCGATCACGCCGAGGGCCAGCAGGTCGTGGACGATGACGAACCACGCCCAGGCGAGCAGCGCCGCCCCGAGAGCGTGGGTCTTCTCGCTGGCCAGCGTCGACAGGAGGACGCCGACCGCCAGGAAGGCCAGCCCGAGTCCCACCGTCGCGAGGGTGAAGGCGACGTACGCGTCGAACCCGGCGAGGCCGAACTCCCGCAGCAGGAGTCCGCCCGCGACGCCGAAGCCGATCACCGCCGCCGCCGAGAGGACGATGCCCCGGCCCACGAGCGTCCCGAGGACGATCCAGGCGCGGGAGATCGGAAGGGCGAAGAGGGTCTGCAGCCAGCCGCTCTCCTCGCGGCCCACGATCGCGTCGTACCCGAACGCGAGCGCCACGAGCGGCACGAGGTAGACGGCGAGGACCGCCAGGCTCGCGACGGTCCGACCGAAGCCGTCGGGGCTCACGCTCGCGCCGCTGAAGGTGGTCAGCCCGAGGGTGAAGGCCGCGAAGACGACCGTCATGGCGATCGCCCACCGGTTGCGCACCGCGAGGCGGTACTCGGTGGACGCGACGACCGCCAGCTGTCGGAGTCCGGACCGACGGTCGTCGACCACCGAGGGGAACCGGTGGCCGGACACCGTCTGGTGGCCACCGTCGGTGGCGGCCTCCTGGCCGGGGGCGCCGTCGTCGCCGCCACCGACGGCGGTCTCGGTCCCGGAGGCATCGACGCCGCCCGGGGCGGTCTCGGTCCGGGAGGCATCGATGCCACTCACGGCGGTCTCGGTCCCAGGGGCGTCCTCGGACCCGTCGCGGGGCATCACGCCACCACCTCCTCCCCGTCACCCTCGAGCGCCGCGTGGAACGCCGCCTCCAGGCCGGGTTCGGCCACCTCGAAGGCCTCGACGGCGTCGGGGTCGAGGGCGGCGAGCACGGCGAGGGCGTCCGCGCGGGCGCAGGCCACCTCGACGACGCCACCGTCGTCGACCGACACGTCCCGCCCGGGGCCGCGGACGGAGGCGAGGACGGAGGCTCGATCCGCCGGGTTGATGGTCACCCTGACCCGGCCGTCCGTCCGGGCACGGAGGTCGTCGACGCCCCCGACGGCCCTGAGCCGGCCGTCGTCGAGGATGGCCACCGCGTCGCAGAGCCGCTCGACCTCGTCCATCACGTGCGAGGAGAGGACGACCGTCGCGTCCGTCTCGCGGTCGATGCGCTCGACGATCTCGTGGAACCGGGCGACACCCCGGGGATCGAGCCCGGCGGTGGGCTCGTCGAGGACGAGCACCGGGGGCTCCGCGAGCAGGGCGGCAGCGAGGCCCAGCCGGCGGCCCATGCCGTTGGAGTACCCCGAGACCGCCCGGTCGGCGGCCTCCGCGAGCCCCACGACGTCGAGGACCTCGTCGATCCGTTCGTGGTGACCCTGGACGCCGCGGATCCGCGCGTGGACCGAGAGGACCTCCCGGCCGGTCAGGCGCCCGGGGAAGCCGGCGTGCTCGGGGAGGAAGCCGACCCGCTCGCGGACCCGGTCGCCGGCCTCGCGGACGTCGAGGCCGCCGACGGTGATCTCGCCGGCGTCCGGCGCGTCGTGGCCGACCAGCAGCTCGAAGAGCGTCGTCTTGCCCGCGCCGTTCGTCCCGAGGACGCCGAAGGTCGACCCCGAGGGGATCTCGAAGGAGACCCCCTCGAGGGCGACGACGTCTCCGTACCGCTTGTCTACGTCAGTGATCGTGATGTTCATAGTAGGTCCTCCAGTCCTCGTGTGGCGGGTCCGCCCGCGGGTGGTGGTCGACGACGCCCGGCGACTCGACCACGGGGAACGAGCTCTCGGCCAGCCGGACGGCGTCGAACGCCGGGCTGGCGGCGAAGGCGCGCGCCTGGGGGTTCTCGTGGACCAGCCGCTCGACCGTCCCGGCGGGCTGGTGGCGGATCTCGCTGGTCCCGTCGCCGTCCAGGTCGATCGCGCGGGCGTCCGCCCAGTAGTTGCCGCCCTCCGCGGCGGTGCCGTTCCAGGCGACCTGGCTGTTGGTCGTGGCGTGGGCCGCCTGACCGTTCCCGATGAACGAGTTGCCGACGACGTGCTCGTCGCTGGAGCCGGCGGTGACGTGCATCCCCACCTCGTTCTCGAGCAGCAGGTTGTCCGCGAACAGGTTCCGGTGGGCGTTGTAGACGTAGAGCCCGTTGCGGTTCGCGACGAGGGCGTTGCCGCGGATCTCGCTGTCGTCGACGTCCTTGACGAGGATCCCCTGGCCGCTCGGGCCGGCGTTGTTCACCGCGGTGTTGTTCGCGATGGTGAGGTTCTCCGAGACCATCAGCGCGAACCCGACGTCGTTGTCGAACGCGACGTTCTCCTCGAGGCGGTTGTCGTCGGAGTACATGTAGTGGACGCCGTACCGGAGGTCCCACATGACGTTGCGCTCGGTGACGACCCCGTCGGACCACGAGTAGTAGATGCCGTCCCGGACGGTCGTGATGTGGTTGTCCCGGAGCACCGCGTCCTCCGCGCGGTCGAGGTGGATGCCGTTGCCGCGCTCGGACTGCGACTGCTCGGCGCGACCCACGATCGTCGCGTTCTCGACGGTCACGTCGGTCGCCTCGCCGATCCATATCCCGAAGGTCACCTCGGTGACGCGCACGTCGACGAGCGTAACCCCGGAGCCGTTGACCAGCAGCCCCGTGTCCTGGGCGCTCCGCTCGTACCCTGAGTTGTGGACCCAGAGCCCGTCGAGGGTCACGTCGTCCGCACTGACGTTCACCACCGTCCCCGCGCCGCCACCGTCGACGAGCGCGCCGTGGGTCGTCGTCGCCTCGAGGGAGACCCCCGGCGTCTCGACGGTCACGCGCTCCTCGAAGCGACCCTCGAGCACGATCGTGTCGCCCGGCTCGGCGTCGTCGAGCGCGGCCTGCAGGGAGTCGTACTCCCGGTCGCCGATCGTCGCGACGCCAGGGTCGGTCGGCTCCTCGGCGGCGTGGACGTCCGGGACGTCCGGCGTCCAGCCCTCGACGGTCGGGTCGCCGGCGTCGGCGTCCGACGCCGCGACCGCCGCACCGGCCAGCGAGAGGCCGAGGACGACGACGGCCACCGCGAGGAACCAGGACTCGGTCACGGTGGATCACCGTGGACGGTCGATGGTCTGTCGTCGGTTTCGACGTGACGTCCCTCCCCGCGAGCGGTCGTCGGCTCCCGGTCTGCCTCGTCGCCGCCGGTCGCCGGCCCGCGTCGCCTCTGGGCGACCTCCTCGCGGATCCGTCCCGGCATCCCCCGGAGCAGCGCCGGCAGGTCGTCCACGGTGGCCTCCGAGTCGCGGCAGAGGTACGCCGCGACCAGCAGGGCGAGCGCGAGCACCGTCAGGTAGCCCCCGGCGGCGAACCAGGCGAACCCGGTGATGTTGGCCACCTCGTAGGGGCCCAGGACCGGCGGGGTGAACGGCTCGGTCCCGCGGAGGGGCGCGTCCGGGTCGAGCGAGTGGCCGGCCTGGTGGAGCCGGTACTGGATGATCGCGAACATCCCCACGAAGAGGGTCACGGTGCCGGCGAGCTGGGCGGTCAGCCCCAGCTTCAGCTTGCGGACGGTCGGCGCGAGCGCGACGAAGACGCCCGTCGCCGCCACCGCGACGAACGGGAGCGGACCGAACGACCACTCCGGGACCGCGATGGCGTTCTCGTGGACCTCGTAGTTGGGTTCGAAGTACACCGGGTCGGGGTAGTAGAACCCGACGTAGCGGTTCAGCGCCGCCACCTCCCAGACGTCGCCCTCGAGGCGCGGGTAGGCGTAGACCTCGACGACGAGCGCCTTGCCGGGGTACTGGGCGGCCTCGAGGGTGATCCGCCACATCGGTAACAGGAGGGCGACGAGCAACAGCGCCGCGGCTACCAGGGGCAGCGCGCGGCGGATTTCGGCGAACTTGGCGAGACGTGACATGGTGGGAACGCGGCCGCCGTGACCCGGGCGGCAGGGGGTGGTCGGGTGGTCGGGGGTGGT
>SLIW01000529.1 GCA_007135435.1 Natronomonas sp. | reverse complement strand
GTCGTCCACCTTGTCGAGTCCGTCGTCCACCTTGTCGAGTCCGTCGTCCACCTTGTCGAGTCCGTCGTCCACCTTGTCGAGTCCGTCGTCCACCTTGTCGAGTCCGTCGTCCACCTTGTCGAGTCCGTCGTCAACCAGGTCGCTCCGCTCGTCGGACACGGGCTAGTCCCCCGCTTCGGCCCGGTCCCCCGCGTCCGCGTGGACAGCCGCGAGGGCCGACCACGGCTCGGCCATCCCCTCCGCCTCGCGCAGCTCGTGCCAGCGGTCGGCCTGGACGTGCGACCGCAGCGCGTCCTCGTCCCAGCCGTACAGGCGGAGCAGGTTCCCGCCGAGCAGCATCCGCTTGAGGTCGTCGGTGAGCTCCGGGTAGTTGTAGCCATCACGGAGGTCGTCGGGGATCTGGTAGGCCCAGAAGTGCTCGAGGTACGCCTGTGGATGCACCAGCGGCAGCCCGGTGCCGAAGATCACCCGGTCGGGCGCCCAAAGGAGCAGCTCGCCGAGGATCTCGGCGAACCGCCGGGGCTGGAGGAAGAGGTAGCCGGTGCTGAGCTCGAGGTTGACCCAGACGTTCGGGTGAGTACCGAGCATGGAGGCGATCTCGTGCAGGAAGGCGAGGTCGGGATGGAGGAGCTCGAAGGTCACGTCGGGGAACATGCCGGCGACGTCGGCGACGTCCCCGACGCTCATGTGATGCAGGCCGACCGGGCCGATGGGGAAGAGCTTGTGGACGGCGACGTGGTCGATCCCCTCCTCGCGGGCGGCTTCCACGAGCGGGAGCAGCTCCTCGTCGAGGCGCAGGGGCCTGACCTTCCCCTCCTCGAAGTACGTCGGGTAGAACTTGAAGCCGCTCACGTCGAGCTCGTTCGCCTGCCGGCGCAGTTCGCCCTCGGGATCCTCGCCGAGCGGGTCGACACAGCCCAGCAGCTTGACGCGTTCGGGGTTGTTCGCCTGGAGCTCGATGCCCTTCTCGAGCGACGACCAGCCGTCCCGGAAGAAGTCGAAGACGGGCAGCGAGTGGTAGACGCCGAAGTCGACGTCGCTCTCCCGAAAGAGGACGTGCTCGACCTCCGCGGCCTGGAAGTCGCGCTGCCAGCCTCCGTCGGGGTGGTGGTATGCGGGCGGGTTGACGAGGGCGATGTACTCGCCGAACTCGGCGAGCATGGCGGAGGCCGACTCCGTACGGGCGTTGGATGGGTCGTTGTTGTACGCATGGATGACGCCTTCGCCGACGAGTGCTTCCTTGTACATGGTCGACAGGCATACGCATCGACCCATTATGGCTGTTCGGAGAAGGTTTCTTCACTCGAGCTGACGCTCGATGGCGAGCGGCGAGAGTGTGTCGTCGAACGCGACGGCGAGGAATTCGTCTCCCGCACTGATGGTGACGTCGATGCGGAGCGGATCGTGGCTGACGTCCGTCTCGAAGCCGGCCTCGACCGCCTCCAGGTCGTCGAGCGTCGGGGTGAGGAGGTCGACCCCGTGATCGTGGCAGAAGGCGATGACGGGTGTGAGGCCCATGGCGAACACCTCGACGGGGAGGCGCTTGGCGAAGCGACAGGTGTCACAGCGAACGTCACCCCAGACGGCGTATGGGGTGCCGCAGCTGCCGCAGTACCCCTCTTCGGGGTCGTGGCCTTCGCACACGGAGACCGACGCCGAGACCGCGCCGGCGCACTCGCGACAGATCCTCCGCACCAGGTACGCCGCGTCGAGCATGCACCGTCTGAGGCCCACAGTCAACGCCTCGTCTGGCGTTCGATCCTCGAGGCCGGCAGGCGGGAAGGGTGCGTTGTAGACGGTACCCTCGTGGCCGAGTTCGCCGAACGAGCCGGGACAGGAATCGCAGGTGACCCGCAACCACTGGTCGTCGTACTCGGCGGTGAGTCGACCCCCGCAGATCGGACACGGCCGCTCGAGGTCACGTTCGTCCGCGAAGAGCGACTCGCCAGTGACAGTCGCGATCGATCGGGCAACGGCCTTGCCCGCACCACTGAGGCGGTACCCGTCTGCGGTCTGGGTGACGAGCTGGGGGACGAGTCGAGAGAGGTGGTAGTTGAACTGACCGTTGTCGCGTACGGAGACGGCGTGCTGGAGGTCGGAGAACGCCACCGTCCCCGCGTCGTCGTCGACGTCGTCGAAGGTGTGGTGGGCGCCGGCGTCCCACAATGCACGGACGATCGCGAGTCGGGTATCACTACCGAGCAGCGCGAAGGCCTCGTCGGGGGCCAGGCCGGAAAGTGGTGGGTCCGGGTCCGGTTCGGAGGAAGCCATGCCACCGAATGGCATCGAAGGTAGATATAGCTGGAGGGGTAACGGCCGTACCGTCCCGGCGAATCCTGGCCGCCGTCAAGCCGTGGATGCGGTGAGGACGCCCAGCCGGCTCTTCCGGGTAGGGCATCTGTAGAGGGGCTGCTTGATAGGGACCGCTATGATTCTGCGGCGGTCTTCAGGCGGCGGGCTTCGTGTCCCCTCACACCCGTCGCCGACCGAGTCCCCAGGCTGTCGGGCTGAGTCTTCATAACCCGGCCAACCGAACCTCCGCCGATGTCCGACGACGAACCCACGATCTTCGAACGCATCGTCGACGGGGACCTCCCGGGGCACGTTATCTACGAGGACGAGACGACGGCGGCGTTCCTCGACGCCAACCCCATCCGTCGCGGCCACACGCTCGTCGTGCCGAAGGAGCCCCACCAGCGGCTACGGGAGACGCCCCAGGGGCTCGTCCAGGACGTCTTCGGGACCGTCCGGACGGTGGCCCCCTGGATCGAGGAGGCGGTCGGCGCCGACGGCCTGAACATCGGCGTCAACGACGGACCCGCGGCCGGCCAGGAGGTGCACCACCTGCACGTCCACATCGTCCCGCGCCACGAGGGCGACGGCGGTGGCCCCACCATCGGCGGCCCCCGAGAGCGTCACAGCGACGAGGAGTTCGCCGAGACGGCGGCCGACATCCGAGCGGCGGGCGACGGCGACTGAGCGCACTCTCGTCGCCACTGTACGCTCGTCGGCCGACGCCGACCCCCAGCACTGGCAAACGTTTCCCGCTGCAATCACTAGCCAAGCGCCAACTGTTTCAAATTTACAATTATAAATTGGGTGGATGTAAGCCTCCTCATGCGCGTAGGCCTCGCGTTCGGACTCGCACTCGTCGTGGTGCTCCTCGCCGGGTGCGGAGGACCGATCGCCGACGACGGATTTGCCGACACCCCAGCACCTGTCGACGAGACACCGACGGACACACCCGAGGCGACACCGACGCCCGACGAGGAGGCGACGCCGACACCAGACGAGGAGGCCACACCGACGCCCGACGAGGAGGCGACGCCGACACCAGACGAGGAGGCCACACCGACGCCCGACGGGGAGGCGACGCCGACACCAGAGGCGGAGGACGACGCGGAAGCCGCACCGTCGCCCACGCCAACGCCCGCGTCGGACGACGACACCGAGGTCACACCGACACCGACGGCGACGCCGACACCGACGGCGACGCCGACACCGACGGCGACGCCGACACCCGAGGCGGACGACGATCCGGAAGCCACACCGACGCCCACGCCGACGCCCGAGCCGGAGGCAGCCGTCCAGCTCGACGAGTGTACGACCATCGACGAACCAGGCGTGTACGAGCTGACGACGGATCTCGAAGACCGAGACGAAGAGGTCTGTCTCCAGATCACCTCGGGCGACGTCGTCCTCGAGGGCAACGACCACCTCGTCGGGGGAGTCGGCGCAGCCGATACCGTCGGCGTCGAGGTGCGAAACCCGGACGAGGACGACGTGGAGAACGTCACCGTCCGGAACCTCCGGGTCGAGGACTGGGGTGACGGGATCCTCGTGGGCGAGATGGCATACCTCGGCTCGATCCACGTCGACTTCGAGGACGTCGAAGCCAGCCACAACGAGGGAGTCGGCATCTCCGTCACGGGATACGCCAGTGCCGACTTCCAGGGCGTTACCGCGAACCACAATGGCGATGCCGGTATCAATGCGTTCGACGGACGGATCGACGGGCTGCGAGACGTCACCGCCAACCGGAACGGCGCCGCCGGGATCTCGGGCTACGACTCCGGAGAGATCGCGATCGACGGCGTCACGGTCTCCGAAAACGACGGGAGCGGGCTGTCGTTCTCCGATCCGACCGTCCTGGAAGGGACGGACCTCGTCGCGACCGAAAACGGCGGTGACGGTGCGTCCCTCGGCATCGAGACGGTCCTCGACGTCTCGAACGCCGAGATCGCCGACAACGACGGGGCGGGCGTCAGCGGCGGGGACGACGGCGGGATACTCCTCCGCGACTCCGTCGTCCGGAACAACGGCGAGGAAGGGATCGCGTTCGACCACGGCGGCGTGACGCTCGAGGACGCCCTCGTCGAGGACAACGGTGGCTCGGGGGTCTTCCTGCGGAACAGTGACGCCGACCTCACCGAGACGACCATTCGCGACAACGACGGCTGGCAGCTCGAGGTCGAAGACCAGAACGACTGGGCGTCCGTCACGGCGTCCGACCTCGGCATCGGCGACCACGCGGTGTTCGACTTCGACGACGAATCCGTCTCGCTCGATACGGTTCCCGAAGGTGACCTGCCGGCGCTCCCCGAGGACGCCGAATCGGTCGGCGACGGCGTCGAAGTCAGGGGGCTCGACGGTAGCGCCACGATGACCCTCGAGTACGATCTGGACGCCGTCGAGGGCGACACGGTCGAGCTGTGGCGCCACGTCGACGACGAATGGTCGTCCATCGGCACCTACGACGCGGCCGAGACGGACGGGTCCCTCACCGAGGAACTGACCAGCGACGGGGTCCACGCACCCGTCGAGAACGGGTCCGGATCCGCCGACGGGGCGGACGACCAGGATAACGGATAGCGGTCGGACGGACTGCGGGGAGGAAACCGGTCGACGGTGGTCGGCGGTTGGCGACGTCTGGCGACGGTCGGCGATGTCGGGCGACGGCGATCAGCGGTGAGCGGTCGACGGCAGGCGAGGGTCGGCGACGGTCGGCGACGGTCGGCGACGGTCGGCGACATCGGGCGACAGCGGGATCCGGAGCGGTACCCATCCCGGAGTCGACCCCGTCGCATCCGCCGACACATCAACCGATGGGGTCGTTCCCAGCCCGTGGGACCGTCCGAAGCGGTTCACCCGCCAGGGCGCCTCCTCGCGTCCATGATCACCGAGTACGACGACCCGCAGCGGGGTCGCGAGTTCGCCGAACGGACGCGGGAGTTCCTCGACGAGGTCGTCGTCCCGAAGGAGCGGTCGCTGGCCGGCGGCGCGGACGTCTCCCGGGGGACGATCCGCGAGCTGCGCGACGCGGCCCGCGAGTACGGGGTCTACGCGCCCCAGATCGCCGAGGCACACGGCGGCCAGGGGCTGACGTTCAGGGAGGCGCTCCCGGTGTTCGAGGTGGCGGGCCGTTCGCTCCTCGGCCCGCTGGCGCTACGGGTCGACGCGCCCGACGAGGGGAACATGCACACCCTGGAGCTCGCCGGCGACGACCTCCAGAAGGAGCGCTACCTCGAGCCGCTGGTCGAGGGGAAGATGCGTTCGGCCTTCGCGATGACCGAGCCGCGTCCGGGCGCCGGCTCGGACCCCAAGATGATCCGGACCAGCGCACGGCGGGACGGCGACGAGTGGGTCATCGACGGCCACAAGTGGTGGACCACGCAGGGCGTCGAGGCCGACGTCTTCATCGTCCTCGCGCGGTCGGACCCCGACGCCCACCCGTACGAGGGGTGTTCGCTCTTCCTCGTCGACGCGGAGACGCCCGGCGTCGAGGTCGTCCGGAACATCCCCCACATGGGTGGCGGTCCGACGGGCAAGAGCCACGCCGAGGTGCGGTTCGAGGGCGTCCGCGTCCCCGACGAGCACCTCCTGGGCGAGGAAGGGGAGGGGTTCACCATCGCCCAGCTGCGGCTGGGCCCGGCGCGGCTGACCCACTGCCTGCGCTTCTCGGGAGTCGCCGAGCGCTCGCTCGACGTCGCGCGGGCGTACCTCTCCGAGCGGGAGGCGTTCGGCTCGCGGCTGGCCGACAAGCAGGGCAACCGGTTCGCGCTCGTGGACGCCGCCACGCGCCTCCACGCCGCCCGGACGATGGTCCGACACGCCGCGGACCTGATCGACGCCGGCGAGGAGGCCCGCGTCGAGGTCTCGATGGCCAAGACGTATACCGCCGCGGTCGTCCAGGACGCCGTCGACGTCGCCGTTCAGGCGTGTGGGGGCAGTGGCATCGGCAAGGACCTCCCGCTGTCGGACTTCTACGAGTCGGTCCGGCCGTTCCGCATCGTCGACGGAGCCGACGAGGTCCACAAGCGGGTCGTCGCCCGCGAGCTCTTCGCCGACCCGCCGGTCGACGAGCTCGAACCGCTGCCGACCTACCGGGAGCCGGGCGACGCCGGGCGGTAGGGGCGCCACCCTCCCGCGATCGCCCAGAGCGGCGGCTCGCCCGTCGTCACGGTGAGGTTCGGGCGGCGCCGACGTGGTCCCGCCCCCGGTCCGAACCTCGCCGCGGGGACAAACCCCAATACGGGGGCGACCATTCGGGTGGTATGGGAACGCAGACCGTAGAGCGGTTCGAGGAGTCCCTGCAGGGGGTGGCGGACTCGTGCCGTCGGGTCGCCCCCTCCGGGGTCCAGGACGCCCTCGCGGAGGTCGTGATCGAGCCCGCCGTCGGCGTGCCGCTCGGACCCACGTTCGACGAGTTGGACGTGACGCTTCCGGAGTCGGTGGTCGTCGACCCGTCGGTCGCCGAGCTCGACGCGGCGGCGACGGGCGTCACGCCGGCCGGCCTGGGGATCGCCGACTACGGGACGGTGACCGTCCAGTCGCGGGCCGACGGCGACGAGCTCGTGAGCCTCTACCCGAAGCGGCACGTGTCGGTCCTCTCGGCCGACGACGTCGTCCCGGACATGCCCGCCGCCTTCGAGCGGCTCGAGGAGGCCTTCGACGCGGGGACGACGACGCACGTGCTCGAGACCGGGCCGAGCGCGACGGCGGACATGGGCTCGCTCGTCCAGGGCGTCCACGGGCCGGAACAGGTCCACGTCGTGGTGGTGGAGCCGGACGCATGAGCCGGCACGACGACGCGGGGGTCGCCGGCCACCGGGGTGGGACCCGGCCGACCGACCGCCGCGCGAAGGCGGCCGCGCTCAGGCACCTCATGGAGACCGAGGGGGACGCCATCGGTCGCAACACCCGGACCATCAACCAGCTGTCGACGTACGCCGTCGAGGAGCTGGAGTCCTACGAGGACCTCCGGGCGGCGGCGCGGTCGACGAAGGAGGCGGCCATCGAGGCCCTCCCCGACCTGATCGACGCGGTCACCGAGTCGGTCGAGGCCAACGGCGGGACGGTCTACCTCGCCCAGGACGCCGCGGACGCGAACCGCTACGTCGAGGGCGTGATGGCCGACGCCGACGCCGAGACCATGGTCAAGAGCAAGTCCATGACCACCGAGGAGCTCGACCTGAACGAGCACCTCGAGGGCGCCGGCTACGGGGTCACCGAGACCGACCTCGGCGAGTTCGTCATCCAGCTGGCCGACGAGGCGCCGTCGCACCTCATCGGCCCCGCGCTGCACCGCTCGACGGCGGACATCGCCGAGCTGTTCAACGAGCACTACGACCGCGAGGAGCCGCTGTCGGCCGACCCCCAGGAGCTGACCGCCTTCGCCCGCGACGTCGTCGGCGAGGCCATCCGCGAGGCGGACGTCGGCCTCACGGGGGCCAACTTCGTCGTCGCCGACACGGGGACCATCTGCCTCGTCACCAACGAGGGCAACGCCCGGAAGACGGCGGTCACCCCGCCGGTCCACGTGGCGGTCGCCGGCGTCGAGAAGCTCGTCCCCGAGCTGGCCGACCTCCAGCCGTTCGTCGAGCTCATCGCCCGCACCGGCACGGGCCAGGACATCACCTCCTACCTCTCGCTGTTGACGCCGCCGGTGGAGACGCCGGCGGTCGACTTCGCTGCCGGCGAGTACCTGGACGCCGACGACCGCGAGTTCCACCTCGTGCTCCTCGACAACGGCCGGATGACGATGCGCGAGGACGACCAGCTCCGGGAGACGCTCTACTGCATCCGGTGTGGCGCCTGCGCCAACGCGTGCGCCAACTTCCAGAGCGTCGGGGGCCACGCCTTCGGCGGCGAGACCTACACCGGCGGCATCGGCACCGGCTGGGAGGCCGGCGTCCACGGCCTCGACAGCGCCGCGAGCATGAACGACCTCTGTACCGGCTGCACCCGGTGCCTCCCGAAGTGCCCGGTGAAGATCGACATCCCGTGGATCAACACGGTCGTCCGCGAGCGGCTCAACCGCGAGGCGGACCCCGACGCGTTCGACTTCCTCGTCGAGGGGCTGACCCCCGACGACGAGCCGCCGGGGATGGACCTCCAGAAGCGGTTCTTCGGGGACTTCGAGACGTTCGCACGCCTCGGGAGCCGCTTCCCCCGGCTCTCGAACGCCGTCGCCGGGTCCACGCCCGCCCGCCTGCTCCTCGAGCGGGTGGCCGGCGTCGACCGCCGGCGGGAGCTCCCGACGTTCGCGGAGGAGACGTTCCGCGAGTGGTTCGTCGCCCGCGGCGGCTCGGAGGTCGGTCCCCGGGAGGCCGTCCGCGAGGCGGTCGTCTACCCGGACGCCTACACGAACTACTTCGCGCCGGAGCGGGGACGGGCGACCGTCCGCGCCCTGGAGGCGCTCGACGTCGCCGTCCGCGTGCCCCGGGTGCCGGAGAGCGGCCGCGCGCCGCTCTCACAGGGGATGATCGAGACGGCCGACAGCCGCGCCAGCGCGGTCTACGGCGCCCTCGCCGAGCACCTCGATTCGGGACGGGACGTCGTCGTCATCGAGCCGTCGGACCTGGCGATGTTCCGCGACGACTACCACCGGCTGCTCCCCGGGCGGTCCGCCGACCGGCTCGCCGAGCACAGCTACGACGTCCTGGAGTACGTCTACGGGCTGCTGGAGAACGGCGGCGAGGTCGAGGACCTGTCGACGGCACCGACCGAGGACGCGCCGGTCACCTACCACAGCCACTGCCAGCAGCGGACGCTGGGCCTGGAGACCTACACGACGGCGGTGCTGGAGGCGGCGGGCTACGACGTGACGACCACGGACGTCGAGTGCTGCGGGATGGCCGGCTCGTTCGGCTACAAGACCGAGTACTACGAGCTCAGCGTCGACGTCGGCGAGCGGCTCGTCGACGGGCTCGACGGTGGCGACGGTGGCGACGGCGGCGACGGCCACGGCGACGGTGACGGCGACGGACAGAGCGACGGTGACGGCGACGGCGGCCACGGCCCGATCGTCGCCAGCGGCACGTCCTGTACCGACCAGATCGCCTCCCTGACCGGCCGCGAGGTCCGCCACCCGATCGAGCTGCTCGCTCGAGGACTGTCGCGGTAGCCGTCCCCGTCACCGTCGTGGCGCCGGGGCGAGGTGACGTCCCGGATCGTCGGGGAGTGTGTCGCCCGCGCTGAGGGGGTCCCCCGACCGTAGATATCTCGTTCCGGAATCCGGTTCCCGGTCCAGCGGTCCCGTCGGATCGGTCCCCTCGTCCGATCCGACGGCCGACACTCCGGGGAGCG
>SLIW01000562.1 GCA_007135435.1 Natronomonas sp. | reverse complement strand
CCGCCAGTCGGAGCGCCGTGGTCCGTGAGAACCTGTAACCTGGGCGAACTTTCCAGAGCCCGGTTTGGCCTCGAGAGGGCCGCTACGCGCCGAGAACAGCGTTTGTGTCGGGGCGTACCTTTATTAGCGAGCCAGCGTCGCTAGCCAGCATGGCCCGAGGAATCGACGTCGGGACGATGAACATCGTCTCGGCCAAGCAGGACGGTAACGAAACGGTGTTCGTCTCCCAGCGAAACTCGTTCGTCGAGATCGAATACAGTGACATGGCAGAGCGCATGCTGTCGCGCTCCGACGTCCTCCACATCCGGAAGGACGACAAGGTGTACGTCGTGGGCGACGACGCCCTCAACTTCGCGAACATCTTCAACGAGGAGACCCGGCGGCCGATGAAACACGGCATCCTCTCCTCGGAGGAGAAGTCCGCCATCCCGATGATCAAGCTCATCATCGAGCAGGTCGTGGGCGAGCCAGATCGCGCAGACGAGCGCATCTACTTCTCGACCCCGGCGGACCCGATCGACTCCGACCTGTCGACGCTGTACCACCAGAAGACCCTCGAGTCGTTCCTCGACGACATGGGCTACGACCCCGAGCCGATCAACGAGGGGATGTCGGTCATCTACTCCGAGCTGGCCGATCACAACTTCACGGGGCTGGGCATCAGCTTCGGCGCCGGCATGACGAACGTCTGTCTGGCCTACTACGCGGTGCCCGTGATGACGTTCTCGGTCGCCCGCGGTGGCGACTGGATCGACGAGCAGACCGCCACGGCCACCGGCGAGAACGTCGACAAGGTCACCTCCATCAAGGAGGAGGACTTCCGGCTCGACTTCACCACCGACGCCGGCGGCGTCGAGGGCGCGCTGTCGGTCTACTACGACAACCTCCTCGACTACGTGATCGAGAACATCGCGCGCGAGGTCAACGAGGAGGACGTCGAGGAGGGCCTCGACGTGCCCGTCGTGGTCACCGGCGGCACCTCGAGCCCGCAGGGCTTCGAGAAGCTCTTCGAGGAGCGCTTCGACAAGGCGGACATCCCCTTCTCGATCAGCAGCGTCCGGAAGGCCGACGAACCCCTCTACAGCGTCGCCCGCGGTGCGCTCGTCGCCTCGCGGACCGAAGAGGAGGACGCCGGCGGCGCGACGGTCGACACGGACGCCGAAGCCGCCGAGGCCGAGGAAGCCGCCGAGGACTGATCGGAAGCGGACCTCCCCCCGGTCCGATCCCCGATCGATCGAACGCACTACCTTCTTTCGACGCCGCGACGACGAGCGGCTGGTCGGTCGGTCGTTGCTACCTGCTCGGTCGGTCGTTGCTACCTGCTCGGTCGGTCACGGCCAAATCTCCCGGTGGGACCTCGCTGGATGATTCCTCGAACGCCCGCCTGTCGGTGGTTCGTCCGCCGCCTCTGGGTCGCCGATCGCCGACCCCGTCGGCTCCTAGCCGTCGTCGGACGATTCCTCATCGGACGATTCCTCGTCGGACGAACCATCGGACGACCACCGGAGTCCTCCCGGTGCCTCACCCCGTTCGGGTGGATCGACCGCCCCTTCAAGGCGAACCTCCGGCGGGGTCGGCCGATCCCGCGGCGGTGGTTCGGTTACGAACGATGGCGTCGTATCCGACGCGGTCTCGACGGTCCCCACGACGAGGCCCTCGTCGCCATCGACCCGCGAGATCGCGTCGGTCCACGACTCCGCCTCGCGTGTCTCTCCGCGATGCTCGACCGGGACGCCGATGTACCCGCACGCCTCGCAGATGACGGCCTCCCTGCCCCGGAGGACGTAGCGCTCGAGGTCGTCCCCGCATCGCGGACACTCCATACCCCGGGGTAGACCCGGCCCACGAAAGAAACTATCGCGTGTTTCAGGGACGTAGTCGGCGAACCGGCGGCGTGGCGGTGTGGAGGTGTGGAGGCAGGTTCCCGGTGGAGCCCGTCGCCGCCGATCGTGGCCATCTCGGGAGGTACCCGGGGCTGGTGAACCTGAAATGTACCCCCTGTCGTAGTACGGAGCGTCGTTACGGGGTCACCCTCCGTCTCACAGCCGGGTCGACGCCGTGGAAACTGATCCGGGAACCCGTCGGGAATTACCCACATACATACACCAACCTATAAGCATGTCTGGCAAGTATTGCGCCCCGATGACGGACGTCGAGCCGGGCGCGACGCGACGGCGGCTGGCCCAGGAGCTCGCGGTGGTCGCCGGGTTCGAGGACCCCCGGGCGCCGCTGGAGCAGTATCACACGCCGCCGGACCTGGCGGCCCACATCGTCCACGTCGCCGACCTGCAGGGCGACGTCGAGGGGCGGACCGTTGTCGACCTCGGCTGCGGGACGGGGATGCTCGCGCTCGGGGCGGCGCTCCGCGGGCCGGCCCGCGTGGTCGGCGTCGACGTCGACGACGCGCCCCTGGCGACAGCCCGGAAGAACGAGCGGCGGGTGGGTGCGCGGACGGACGTCTCGTGGATCCGCGCGGACGCCACCGTCGCCCCGCTGTGTCCTCCCGAACCGGTGACCGTCCTGATGAACCCCCCGTTCGGTGCCCAGCGCGGCAACGAGGGCGCAGACCGGGCGTTCCTCGAGACGGCGACCGAGGTCGCCAGCGTCTCCTACTCCGTCCACAACGCCGGCAGCGAGTCGTTCGTCGAGGCGTTCGCCGCCGACGAGGGCGGCGAGGTGTCCCACGCCTTCGCCGCCGAGTTCGAGCTCCCGCGGCAGTTCGACCACCACGCCGAGGACACCCGGACCATCGACGCCGAGGTCTTCCGGATCGAGTGGGGATAGGTCGGCCCGGAGCGTCGGGCCGACGCGGCGATCGGTCCAGGGCCGACGGAGCGATCTGTCACGGCCCGGCGAAGCGATCGGTCTCGGGCCGACGCCGTGATCGGTCCTGGGCCGACGCCGTGATCGGTCCTGGGCCGACACCGTGATCGGTCCTGGGCCGACGCGTCGATCGGGCTTTCACCTACCGCGCACGCTGGGCGACGCGGACCCGGGTGTCGTCGCGCTCGACGAAGATGTCGCGGTCCTCGCGCAGGTAGGTGAGCCCGCCGACGGTGACCGACGCGTTGTCGGCGGGCATCGACGCCTCCCCGAGCGTCTCGTTGTCCCGGGTGACCACGATCCGGAACTCGTCGTCGACCGGCTCGATCGTGGTGTTCCGGCCGTCGATGATCGCGTCGGCGGTCGCCGGGTCCGACCGGAAGACCACCGGTCGGTCGGCCCACCGCTCGTCGGTGCCGAGGCGGACGTTGTAGGCCGACTCGCCGCCGGCCACGTTCCAGGTGGTCCGGGAGGCGTGGACGTCCTCGCTCCAGGAGACCCCGCCGAGACGGATCGTCACGTTCTGCCGGGATGCCAGTCGCGACGCTGAGACCTCCTGCCACCAGATGTTCCGCTGCTCGGAGACGACGATCACCCCGCTGGCGTTGACCCGCGCGTCCTCGTCCTCGCCGGGCACGGGGACGGCGGGGATGTACTGGTTCTCGACGTCCTCGGCGTAGAACACGGTGTAGTCGCCGACCTCGACGGGGTCGGCGTCCTCGAGGCCGGTCGTCGGATCGTCGATCACGAACAGGTTGAACGGGACCGCGACGAGCGCGATCGCGAACAGGGAGGCCAGCACGAGCCCGTAGGCGGCCTCGCGCCGCGAGAGGTCGATGCGGGCGATCAGGTCGCGCGTCGTCGACGCCGCGCCGGCGGCGATGAGCGCGGCGAGGACGAACACCAGCGCCGTCCCGAGCGCGCGGTACAGCCGGAACGTCTCCGATCCCTCGATCGTGTAGACCGCCCACAGGCCCCGGTCGACGGCGAAGACCAGGACCGCGAGCCAGACGTGCGCCGGATTGGGTCTGATCCCACGACGGTGGACGAGCGTCAGCGCCACGGCGATGCCGATGAAGAACCCGAGCGCGTGGCCCTGGATGGCGACGTCGGCCCACCCGGGCCGGACGAACGTCTCGCGGGCCTGCGGTGTGACCGCCGGGACGCGTATCGCGTTGTACACCAGCCTCACCACGCTGCTGAGGAGGAGCGCCGCGACGGTCGCCAGGGGGAACCGGACGATGCCGAAGCCGATGAACGCGAAGACGACCCCCGAGAAGCCGACGACGGGGCCGAGGGCGAACAGCGCCGTCAGGACCCCGACGACGAACACCCCGACCGCCCAGGCTGCGATCCGAGCGAATGGGTTCGTCCGGAGCGACGAGAACGTCGTGCTCCCGCGCGTTCGGGGGTAGTGGCTCCAGGCGTACTCGGCGAGCGAGCCGAACACGAGCGTGGCCAGCAGGTTCCCGGTGACGTGCCCGAGGCTCGCGTGGGCGAACCCGGCGGTCAGCATCCCCGTCGGGTAGAAGTACCCCCACGCCCGGAACGGGATGACGACGGGATCGCGAGGGTCGGTGATGCCGTCCTGGACGAGGAGGTAGAACGCCGCGACGGCGGCGACGGCGACGAGCGTCCCCCAGGGGAGGCCCAGGGCCAGTCGCTGGCGGGCGACGTGACCCCACCGGCCCCCGGGCCGCGACAGGACCCAGACCGTCGCCAGCGAGGCGAGGATGCCGGTCACGAGGACCGCGTACCAGACCGCGACCGGCGGCTCCATGTCGGCCTCCTGAGCCCGCGCCGCTAATCAATTCGGCGGTTCACACCCCAGGACCGTCACAAAAACCATCACCACAGCGCTGGTGCCGTCGTCATCCCTTCAGGTGGCGCTACGAGTCAGCTCACTCGCTGGGCTCGACAACGAGCTTCCCGAAGGCGTCCCGCTCGAGCATGTCGTCGAAGGCGGCGCCCGTCTCCTCGAGCGCGTACGTTTCGCCGACCAGTGGCTCGAACGCCCCATCGGCGACCAGGTCGGCCAGCGTGGCCAGGTCGTTCTGGGTGCCCATCGTCGACCCGACGATCCGGTGGTGCTGCAGGAAGAACGGCGCGACGTCGAAGGCCGATCGGTCGCCCGCGGTCCGACCGCAGATCACCATCGTGCCCCCTCGACGAAGCATCTCGAGGCCGGCCTGGGTGAACTCCCCGCCGAGGTGGTTCATCACGGCGTCCGGGCTCCCGATAGACCCGACCGCGTCGACGAGTTCGTCCGGATCGTCCGACCGTATCGTGTGGTCGCAGCCGACGGCCTCGAGCCGGTCGAGCTTGCGCTCCGAGGTCGACGTGCCGATCGTCTCGGCGGCGAGCACCGACGAGAGCTGGACGGCCGCCACGCCGACGCCGCCGGTCGCCCCGGGGACGAACACCAGGTCCCCCGGCCCGACGCCCGCCGTCTGCAGCATCCTCCACGCCGTGACGTAGGCCGTGGGGAGGGCAGCCGCATCGGTGTACGACACGTCGGCGGGAAGGGGGAGCAGCCGGTGGGCGTCCACCAGCGCCTGTTCCGCGAACGCGCCGTGGTACAGCGAGAACTGCTCGCAGAGCATCTCGGGGCCCTCGCGGCAGTACCGGCAGATGCCGCAGGTCTCGTTCGGACAGAGCAGGACCCGATCGCCCTCCGCGAGGCCGTCGGCCCCCTCTCCGACCGCGCTGACGACCCCCGCGGCGTCGAGCCCGGAGACGAACGGCAGCGCCTCCGCGGACACCATCGCCGAGTTTCCCTGGAGTATCCACAGGTCGTGCCGGTTGAGCGAGGCCGCGTGGACGTCGATGACGGCCTCGCCAGCGCCGGGTTCGAGGTCCGGTCGCTCCTGTATCTCCACCGCGTCGCCACCGCCGAACGCCGTAAACACAGCTGCGCGCATACATCAACGTCGACACCGGGCGGGATAGCTGTTCGGTGGCGTGGTCAGTCCGAGACGCTGCCATCTGGCGTGGTCAGTCCGAGACGCTGCCATCTGGCATGGTCGGTCCGCATCTCCGCCGACTGACGTGGGCAGACCAGGGCGGTACCGAGCGAACCGAGTTCGTCGACAGGTCAGTCTTTGGCTTCCCCACGGACGAGCCGTTCGTACACGGGCGCGGTCAGTCGCGCCACACGGACGCCACGCTCGTCGTTCTCGTACGTCTCGGGCGGAGGCGCGTCGGAGCCGTACCGGTGGACCTCGATCCGCTGGCGATCACCCTCCAGTCCGCGCGAGGTCGCGGGCTCGTAGCTGACGACGTCCACGATGGGGTGGCGGCTCCAATCGGTGGCGGCCAGTCTCCTCCGGACCGACCGCGGCCACGGCGGGCTCGGGGGCTCCAGTACTGTCATGGCTGGGGTTGTGGTCGTTGGTCCGTCAGCGGTCACTCCACGCCGAGTTGCTTCGCGATGGTGTTCAGCTGGATCTCGTCGGTCCCCTCGACGATCCGGAGGATCCGCCCGGTCTGGAGCCCGTCCATGAACGGGTTGTCCTCCGAGAGCCCGTTGCCGCCGTGGACCTGCACGACGTCGTCGGCGACGTCGAAGACGACGTTCGACGCGAGGTACTTGACGATCGACGACTCCTCGATCGCCTGCTCGCCCTGGTCCATCAGCCACGCCAGCCGGAGGCCGGCGGCGTCGGCCGCGAAGGTGTTCGCCCGCCCGCGGGCCAACTTGTGGGAGACGCCCTGGAACGTCCCGATCGACCGGCCGAACGCCTCCCGCTCGTTCGCGTACCCGACGCCCCGATTCAGGAGGAACTCGGCGAGCCCGACGGCGCGGGCGGCGATCTCCAGGCGGCCCAGCGACAGGAACGCCATCGCGTCGTAGAAGGCGCCGTCCTCGGTGCCGAGCACACGATCTGCGGGGATCCGGACCCCGTCGAAGGACAGCTCCGCCTGCATGCCGATCATCCCGACGGCGTTGTTGAGCGAGCCGACCTCGTACTCGCCCTCCTCGACGATGAAGCAGGTGATCCCGCCGTATCGGCCGGCCTCCTCCTGTGGGGTCGTCCGGGCGAAGACCTGGACGAAGTCGGCGTAGGGCGCGTTGGTGATCCACTGCTTGCGGCCGTCGAGCACCCACTCGTCGCCGTCGCGTTCGGCGGTGGTGGCCATGTTCGGCGAGTCCGAACCGACGCCCGGTTCGGTCTGGGCGAACGCGGTCGACTTCTCGCCGCGGACACACGGGAGGAGGTACGACTCGATCTGGTCGCCCTCGGCCTGGGCGAGTAGCGGCTTCGGCCCCTCCGGACCGGCGAGGACGAACTCCGAGAGCCCGGGGCCGAGCGACGCGACGTGCTTGATCGCCCGGTACCAGGTGACGCTGGAGACGTCCTCGCCACCGACGTCCTCCGCGAGGTTCATGGCGTAGAAGCCCGCGTCGGCGCTTCGCCGCCGGACCTCCTGGATCGCGTCCTGCACTTCGGGGACGAACCGGCCGTCGTCCTCGTGACGCTTCCGCGGGTTCGTCCACGTCTCGCCCAGCTCGTCCTCGAGGGGTGCGACCTCGGCCTCGATGAACTCCTCGAGGCTGGAGAGGATGAGCCGCGTCTCCTCGTCGGTCCCGAAGCTGACCCCGGACGGCGAGGCGTCCTGTGTTGCCATGACCACACATGCGCGGCGGTACCCTTGAAGCCTGCGCGGTGCGACGGTGGGGGCTACCACCGCGGCGTCCTGACGGTCGACCAGTGCCGACACGCCGCCGGTGAATCGGCGCGACAGCAGGCTTATGAGCCGACGGGGACACCCCTCTCCATGCGACTCGACGGCGTCCGCGTGCTCGACCTCACGCGGCTCCTCCCCGGACCCTACGCGACGCAGCTGCTGGCCGACGCCGGCGCAGACGTGGTGAAGATCGAGGACACGGGCGCGGGCGACTACGCCCGCCACATGCCCCCCGTCACGGACGAGGGGGTCGGCGCCGTCTTCGACGCGGTCAACCGGGACAAACGCAGTGTCGCGATCGACCTGAAGGAGGAGGCCGGCCGCGAGGCGTTCTACGCGCTCGTGGCCGAGGCCGACGTCGTCATCGAGAGCTTCCGACCGGGCGTCACCGACCGGCTGGGCGTCGACTACGAGACCCTCGTCGACCACCGCGAGGACCTCGTCTACTGTTCGCTGACGGGATACGGCCAGGATGGACCGTACGCCGACCGCGTGGGCCACGACATCAACTACGTCGGTCTCGCGGGGCTCCTCGCCATGACCCGCGACGATGTCCAGGAACGGCCACGGCTTCCGGGCTACCAGATCGCGGACATGGGCGGTGGGCTCATGGCCGCGCTGGCGGTCTGCTCGGCGCTCCTCGCACGCGAGCTCGGCAATACCGGCGGGGAGTACCTCGACGTCTCGATGACCGACGCCGTCGTCTCCCTCTCGCAGGCGATCGCGCCGATGGCCCTCTCGGGCGACGATCCCCGGCCCGGCGAGACGCCGCTGACGGGCCTGTACCCGTGGTACGACGTCTACGAGGCGGCCGACGGTCGATACGTGACCATCGGCGCGCTCGAGCCGAAGTTCTGGCGGGCGTTCTGCGAGGCGGTCGACAGACCGGACCTGATCGACCACCACATGACCGACGACCCGGCGACGCGCTCGGCGCTTCGCGAGACCCTCGAGGAGATCTTCGCGCGGCGGACCCGTGACGAGTGGGTGGAGGACCTGGCCGACGTCGAGGCCACCGTCGGCGGGGTCTACACCCCATCGGAGACCGTCGAACACCCACAGATCGAGGCGCGCGGGTACGTCGAACGCCCCGCGGACGGATCGCCACGGGTCGGGTTCCCGATCCAGGGGTCGGCCATCCCGGACCGCGAGCGCGCGGCCGTCCCCGGCCACGGCGAGCACACCGACGAGCTCCTCGCGGAGGTCGGGATCGACGAGGCGGAGCGGGAGCGACTCCGGGAGGAGGGCGTCGTCCGCTGAACGAGATCACCGCCCGGGCGTCGGGCTGTCCAGAGGCGAACAGGCGACCGATACACTGGGGAGCCGGTCCTGACGAGCCGTCGGTCGCACAACCACCTTGCAGCCCGTCGACGTGGGATCAGCGCACGGGTCTCCTGGCCTCGTTTTCGTATTAGAATACAGGGACTGTCGTCGCTGGCGGTGCGGTACCGGCTGGTCCCTGGGGGTGCGGTACAGGTCGCCCTAATCGTGGACGAGGACGTCTATCACGTCCGGTCCCTCCGCGTTCAGCGCCTCCTCGTAGACGGCGGCGAACTCCTCGGGCGTCTCCACGAGGTGGCCGCGGGCACCGTGGCTCTCGGCGTTCGTCGGGATGTCGACGTGGGGGTCGAAGTCCATCCCCACGAAGTCGTAGTCCTCCTCGGCGCCCCCCAGCATCTCGACGGTGTTGTCCTTGAGGATCCGGTAGTTCCGGTTGTCGGGGATGACGACCGTCAGGTCCAGGTCGTGGCGGGCGGCCGTGTAGATGGCGTTCGGGTAGTAGAGGTAGGAGCCGTCGCCGACGTAGCCGACGACCCGCCGGGGGTCGTCCCGCAGCGACTCGGCGACGGCGGCGCCGATGGTGGCGGGGAGGCCGTATCCCAGCCCGCCGCCCTTGTTCGAGACCCACTGTTCGGGCTCGAACGGGAACCGCGTGAGTAGGGCGAACTTCGCCGTGACGCCCTCGTCGACGATGAAGACGTCCGGATCGACCGCTCGCATGGTGTCGACCAGTTCCGCCTTCGACGAGCGGGTCTCGCCCTCAGGTTTGTCGTCCTCGCCGAGCTGCTTCATGGTCGCCTCGATGCCCGCCTTCAT
>SLIW01000154.1 GCA_007135435.1 Natronomonas sp. | reverse complement strand
TGTTCACGTCCTCTCCTGGGTTGTCAAGCAGCCGGTGGTCGTCTCTTCTTGTACCGCAAATCCAGATGAGGTGAAACTTCGAAGGCACGCTTGAACTAACAGCCCGTTAATGGAATCATCCGATGGTCGGGTTGGTCGGGTTGAAGACCCCTGCTGGGTTACCCCGGTGAACCCACACGTGGAGGGCTGTTACTCCGGCGGGGGGAACGAATTCCCACCCCTCCTCCTCTGATGTCTTCAGATACCTCCTCGCTGTTTCGTCAGCGAAGTAATCGCCCGGGGCTCCAGGGGCCCCCGAATGGGCGTATTCGACTGCTCCAACACGGAGGTCGTCGTCGTGATCGGTATCATGCTCGTCTCCTGGTTCAGGATCGTAATTCCCGGTCGTGAAGTAGACGAGGATGGGTGGATTCTCGAGTCCGTCTACCGGGCCCGCCTCGTGATCCGCTGCGATGAGATCCCCACGGACGAAGTGGAATCCCATTCCCGGAACGAATCCTAATACTGGTTCGTATCCATCGGCTTTCGCCGTCCCAAAATCACGGTACATTCGGGTGCCAGCCCGTACCTCGTTGAGTTGTCGAGCCAGCTCCGACCCGCCCCGTCTCGCAGTAACGACTCCCGTGCTCGCGCCGAACGCGATTCCGCCGCCGAGGATCGACAGGACCCGCCGCCTGCTGATCGACTTCGTCTCAGTAGGCATCGCCGTCCACCACCTCGTGGATCTCGTCCGCAGTGAGCCCGTGGGCTTCCTCGTGGACCGTCTCCCCTGCCGTCGCACTCGGAGCCTCGAACAGGCAGAAGATCGTCCCGTGCTCCTCGTCGACCCAGAACCTCCTGTAGTCCACGCCGTGGTCCTCCTGGACCTCCAGGTCGAGCGCGTGGGCCTCCTGTACCTCCTCGAGGGTCGCGTCGACGTGCCGGTGGACGTCCATGTACAGCGCCATAACGATCACCTGGCCCTCACGATGGATCGTCGGCCACCCGTGAACTGCTCCGCTGCCGGGCTCCCACCGGGCGAGCGGTGCACGTCTGTCTCGGTCGATTCGTCCGCGTCGTTCCTCGCACGCTGGATGCTGGGTTGCATCACCGCGACGTTTCCGCTCGGCTGGCATAAGTATAATTAGTATGATATTTCTATAGGAGCGTTTATAGCATCGGACTGCAGTAATCGCGATTACAGTACCGAATTTCTCTAGTGGATACGATACTTTCGTCTCGACCATCGTGTCCGGTGTCGTCTCCCCCCTCCGTTCGGCATCGCCGGTCGGTCCGACGATCCAGTGGCGCCGACGGCTCGCGGAATCGAACAACAGTGGTGCTCCCTCGGATACCGCTGATACCTCGATTGCTCCGGCTCCCTCGGATACGCCCGCCCGGACCCGGACCACCTCAACGTTTATACAAACGCGTTTGCTAGACGTTCACACGATGACCGGTCAGCCGACGGAGTCGCCCATCGAGTCGGCCTCCGGGATGGCCGACGAACGGGTCACACAGCTGTTCTCGTTGCTCGCCGACGAGACCCGGCTGGCCATCATCCTCGCGCTCGCGGAGGCGAGCGAACCACTGAACCGGGAGCGGTGGAATCCGACCGGGACGAACGTGGTTTCCTTCTCGGAGCTCCGCGAGCGTGTCGGGGTGGAGGACCCCGGGAACTTCAACTACCACCTCCGGAAGCTGGATGGGGAGTTCATCCAGCAGACCGCCGACGGATACGAGCTGGTCTCCGCCGGTGAACGCATCGTCAAGACGGTGATTTCGATCGCCGGGTTCGAAGAGACGGCCCTCCCGGAGACGCCGATCGACCTCGCGTGCCCGCACTGCGGGGCGCCGACGGCCATCACCCATCAACGGCAGCGGATGTACCACCTCTGTACCGCCTGTGACGGAAACGTCTTCGCGGGAGACCAGCATCCGTCCGGCGTTCTCTCGGGCGTTATGCTCGACCGCGCGGTCCTCCGGGATCGATCGCCGGTAGAGATCGTGTTGGCACAGTACGCCTGGAAGTTCTCCACCTTCGCGATGGCGCTCGATGGGGTCTGTCTGTTGTGCGCTGGGAGGATCGAGGGCACGCTCCACGCGTGTGGGGACCACGAAACCGGGCCCAACGGCGCGTGTGCTTCCTGCGGGTACAGTTACGAGGTCACGGGACAGTTCGTGTGCACCGTCTGTAACCACACGAAGCTGTGGGGGATCATTCCGCTCAGTGTGATCCATCCCGCGGGGACCGCCTTCTGCTGGGACCACGGGATCGAGTTGACGTTCGACGGAGACGATCTCGGTGTTCTCGAACGACTATTCGAGCTGTACGGAAGCTCGACGCTAGAGGTCCGGTCTCGTAATCCTGTTCGGGTACGGGTCACACTCCGCGATTCGGGCGACGAACGGCGCCTGACGTACGACGAGACCATCGACGTCGTCGAGGTCGACTGATCATCTACACCGCGGGCGCCCGCCTCTCCGGGAACCGACTCTCCACCATGCAGGCGGATCCCGGAAGACGTGTCGGCGGTCCGTCGGCTGATCTCACCCACCTCGGCCGCGAGCAGATCCGCGGCGTCGGAGTCACTCCTCGGGGACGTCGTCGTCGACGAACAGCACGACCCGTTCGCCGGGGTTCAGATCGTCGACGAGCAGGCCGAACTCGTCGCCGCCCTCGAACGACCGAACGCGCGGAGCAGGCGCCTCCCCGTCAGCGCGTTCGCAGACGAGTTCGAGCGTTCCGGTGTCGTCGGCACGGAGGGGGATGGATCGCATACCCTGTCTACGACGTCCACCGTAATTGGTATACCAGCCCGGTCGCGAGACCACTCCCTCGACGACCCGGTTTCCTGAAAAAGGGGTGACAGACCGAAAACCGCGGTGGGGGGTGGGGACCGGCCTGTCACCCGTGATAACATCATCTCGGTGAAATAAACACGTCCCGATACCGGACAACGACACCCGGTATCTCCGACGCGTCCGGGAGCGCGATATCGCATCGGCGACGATGCCTGACGGATCGCCCCCGAAGTACGTACCGCGCGAACGAGGGCGTCGGGCTGTTCGACTCATGGCGTGTTGCCTTCCTCGAGGTCGTCATCGCGGTCAATCGGGCGACGGGGCTATCTGCGGACGGCCCGCGACGGGGATGCTGGCCATCACCGTGACGTGAGCCGCGAGGCGCTCCGCAGAAACGACAGCAGCCCTGTTCGCCATTCCGTTGGATACCTTCAGTTTGAGCCTGTCCCAGCGAACGCCCAGATTCCGTTGCACCGGACACGTTCACGCGGGCGACCTACCCACACGTCACTTCCTGGAGGTGGAGCTCCTCCCCGTCTCCACACGTCGGCGCCGTTCGGAATCGGATTCACGATACACTCATGGGTTATTTCGTGGAACGACCAGTTGCGACAGTCCATCTCATACTAATGAAATCCGTCAGTTCCATCTACCGGTCCGCTGGGGTCCGACGTCGGATTTCAGCAGTCGTCCCTTCCACCTGCCCGTCCACGACCACGGTGGGGATGCCTGCCTCGCACCCGAAGCCGACCTCGTCGAGGTCATCGGTCCGCCGGTGGGTCGCCTACACGTGGCCCGCCTCACGGAAGCGATCTAGATAGGTTACCGGTCGTTTTCAGTGACCACTTGCCCAACGTCCTGGCCGTCCTTGCCCCGAAGGTCGGGCTTTTGCGGTCTGCGGACCATTGTCACAGTGACCAGTGGGGTTTGTACGTTCGTCGTACATGGTACGCCCCTGCTGGTCCTCCCCTGACTCTAACCCGCCGAGCCGTCGCCATCCAGAGCGCGTCGAGAACACCGTAATTGACGCCTCCTCGAAAAGTGCCGTCTCCAGGTGGCCGGGGTCGGCACCCGAGGGGACAGAGCGCTTCCATCGGTGGGTCGTCCGCTTCCATCGGTGGGTCGTCCGCATCCCCCGGTGGGTCCGGTCGCGACTACGGACGGGTCGAACCGCGGGCGCTGGCCTCACTCGGTCGACAACGTCGACGGGATGCGATCCGCGGCGACCCCACACCGCGAACAGTTGTGCTCGTCTGGAGCCACGTACACGGTCCCACAGTCCGGGCATTCGAACAGCCCGACGGGAGGGACGGGGGTCGTCGGCACCGGGGATCTGGACGGGCGGTGGGTACCGGCGAGAGCCGTCCGCTCCGGCCCCACCTCGGCTCGCAGTCCCCTGACGAATCCACCGATCGGCGCGGTGAGCCGCTCAATCATCGATCGTCGCCTCGCGGTCAGTTCGATCTGCTGTGGGTCCGACGCCGGCGGCTAGTGAACGTGCAACCATACATACTATATTCCCAGTCAAGGACGATAAAGGAGCGACTTTTTCACGGGGGCGAGGTGTACTGATGAACCGGGTGACGGTCGCGTTCGACCGCTCCGGGAGAGTTATCGTGTGCCAACGGGTAGCAGCGCCATGGCCTCCCCGATCGACGACGTCGAGTTCCTGGTCGCCTCGGACCATCGGGTGACGGTCCTGCAGTCGCTACGCGAGCGCCCCTGCTCCCGCACCGAGCTCCGGACGGCGACGGGAGCGTCCTCGGCGACGGTCGGCCGGATTCTCTCCGATTTCGAGGACCGCCACTGGATCGACCGCGAGGGACGGGACTACGAGCTGACCGGTCTGGGGACGTTCGTCGCAGATCGGATGGAGTCGTTCGTCGAGGCGATGACCACTGAGCAGCGGCTCCGGGAGGTCTCGCCGTGGTTGCCGTTCGAGCTGGAGGGCTTCGGCGTCGAGTTGCTCGGCGATCCCGTGGTCTCGTCTCCGGGCCAGCGGTACCCTTACGAACCGGTCGAGCGGAACGTGCAGCTGCTCGCCGAGACAAAGACCCTCCGGGGGTTCGGGATGGTGATGCTGAAGGCGAGCGTCCTCGAGGAGTTCTTCGCGTCCGTCCTCGAGGGGATGCAGGTCGAGATGGTCTACCCTCCGGCCGTCTTCGAGACGATCCACGCATGGGACCCCGAGACGGTCGCCGAGGCGCTCGCCCACGACACCTACTCGGTCTACCTCCACGACGACCTGCCGAACAGCGACTGGTGCGGGATCAGTCTGTTGGACGACCGGACCACCATCTGCTGCTACGAACCGGAGACGGGCATGCTGCGGTCGCTGGTGGACACGGACGCGCCGGAGGCCTACGAGTGGGGCGAGGCCGTCGTCGAGCGGTACCGCGCGGAGGCCCGACCGCTCGAGGACGTGGCCGATCTCGACCCGGACGAGTCGAGCCAGCCGTCGCCCGGGGTAGGATCGAACCGGCGCTGACGACCGCCGCTCACGACTGACGCTGACGACCGCCGCTGACGACCGGCGCTGGCGACCAGCGCTGACGACCGGTGCTGACGACCGGCACTGACGACCGGCGGTTTTCACGCGGTGAAATCCTTTCACGAGGAATCTATACGCCCGACGGCTCCGTAGCGACGGCCGTGATTCCGCAATGAGTGACCAAGGAACCGAATCTACCGGCTGGCAACTCGACCGAAGCGCGCCCGAGGCGTACGAGGCGTACCTCGTACCCGCGGTCATGGAACCGTGGGCGGCGCGGCTCGTCGACCGGGCCGGCGTCGCGGAGGGCGACCGGGTCCTCGACGTCGCGTGCGGGACCGGCGTGGTCGCCCGGCACGCCGCCGCCCGCGTCGGCGACGGCGGGTCCGTCACCGGCCTGGACGTCAACGAGGGGATGCTGGAGGTGGCGGAGTCGACCGCCGCCGGGACTCGACCCGGCATCGAGTGGCGACGGGGCGACGCCACGGACCTCCCGTTCGCCGACGGGTCGTTCGACGTCGTCTGCTGCCAGCAGGCCCTCCAGTTCCTCGACGACCCGGCCGCGGCGCTCGCGGAGATGCGACGCGTCCTCGATTCGGGCGGGCGAGTGGCGCTCTCGGTCTGGCGACCCCTGGAGTACCACCCGGGCTACGTGGTCCTGGCCGAGGCGCTGGAGCGTCACGTCGGCGAGGAGGCCGGGGTGATGATGCGCTCGCCGTTCCCGCCGTGGGACGCCGAACACCTCCGGACGCTCGCCAGGGAGGCCGGCCTCGGCGACGTCGCGATCACCATCGAGGTCGACGCCGGCCGCTACCCCTCGGTCGAGGCGTTCGTCCGCCGGGAGGCGGCGAGCTCGCCGCTGGCGGGGCCGATCGCCGCCGTCGCCCCGGAGGTCCGGGACGCGCTCGTCCGGGAGGTCGCCGACGGGCTCGAGGCGTACCTCGACGACGAGGGGGTCGTCCTCCCCATGGAGTCGTACGTCCTCGTGGCCCGTCGATAGAGCCACGACGGCCTCACGCATCTCTTACAGGGCCCTTCCTGTACGATGGTCGAGAGACCGTCGAATTGCCGTTCATATCGATCGACTCGCCCGAATCGATCGACCGCCAACCGCACCGCCACCGGACGGTCTCAGTCGCCGTCGAGTCCGGCGTCGGTCACGGCGTCGATGAACTCCCTCGCGATGTCGACGTGCTGGTCCGCTGAAAGCTCCATACCGATGGCGTCGACGGCGAGGTGCGTCGCACCGACGTCGCGCCATTCCCGGGCCTTCTCGACCCACTCGTCGGGCTCGCCAGCCGGGTGCATCCGGGCGACGACGTCGAGCTCGTCGGGGTCGCGGCCCGCCTCGCGCGCGCCGTCGTGGATCGTCGCCAGCTGCGATTCGACGTCCTCCGGCTCCCGGCGGGGCGCCCACCCGTCGGCCACGCGGCCGACCCGGCGGAGGACGGGCTCGGCGTCGCCGCCCATCCACACCGGGATCGGCTGCTGAACCGGGTGGGGATTGATCCCGACGTCGGGGAGGGTGTGCCAGCGGCCGTCGAACTCGACGAGGTGGTCGGTCCAGAGCCGGCGGAGGACCTCCACCTGCTCCTCGATGCGCCGCCCGCGCGTGGTGAAGTCCTCGCCGAGGGCGACGTACTCCCGGTCGTTCCAGCCGACGCCGACGCCGAGGCGCAGCCGGCCCCCGCTGAGGACGTCGACCTCGGCGGCCTGCTTGGCGACGAGGGCGGTCTGGCGCTGGGGCAGGATCATGACGGCCGTCCCGAAGACCAGCGTCTCGGTGACCCCGGCGAGGTGGGCGAAGAGCGTCAGCGGCTCGTGGAAGACGTCGTCGTTGTCGTACGGCCCCGCGAACTCGGGGTCGTCGGGGTTCGCCCCCAGGACGTGGTCGTAGGCGAGCATGAAGTCGTAGCCGGCGTCCTCGACCGCCCGCGCGAACCGCCGGGCGGTCTCCGGGCTGCCGTCCACCTCCGACTGGGGGAACACTGCACCGAGTTGCATACCGGGATGACAGCGAGAGTGCAGTTAGGTCTTCCCCAGCGCCTGGCGAGTCGTGGATAGCTTCTTTCCTCCGTCTCCCCTCGATCGGGGCATGTGGACCGAACGGGAGCGCGCGTACGTCGAGCGGGCGCGGGTCGGGCGGCTGGCGACCGCCGACGCCGACGGCCGGCCACACGTCGTCCCGATCTGCGTCGCCCTGGTGGATGGGAATCTCGTGACACCGATCGACGAGAAGCCGAAGCAGGTCTCGCCCGAGGCGCTCCGCCGGAGTCGCGACGTCGCCGAGAACCCCCACGTCGCGGTCGTCTTCGACCACTACTCGGAGGACTGGTCGCGACTCGGCTGGGTACAGGTCCGCGGGACCGCGACGCTCGTGAAGCCGGGGGAACAGGGAGAGCAGGGGGAACAGGGGGAGGACCGGCATGGGACCGGATTCGGGGCGCTCCGCCGGAAGTACGACCAGTACGCCGACCACGACCTCGAGCGCCGACCGCTCATCTGGATCGAGACAGGGAGCGTCCGTTCGTGGGGAGCCCTCGAGTGACGGACGATTGCCCGGCGCGAAGCTGGCCCTATCGAGCGGTTGGAGTGCCGACAGACCGGACGGCTCCCCGGGCGATCGGATGAACCCGATGATTATCGGGTATTTATATACCGGACCGTGTCCTGCGAGTCGAACGGCGGGACTGAGCGGAGCGGGTTGGGTGAACGCGCGCTGCCCCAGGTGCTCACGGGCGCAAATCACCGCTGCGAATCACCGGTGCAAATCCCAGATGCAAATCACCGGTGCAAATCGTGCTGTAAGATGATCTTACCATTGGTAAGGTTAACGTAGATCGTATTCCGGCTGGCTTACCGGCGGAATAGGATTCGGCCATTTATCCGGTGAGTAAACGCTACCAGACGCTTCCAAGACCATCTAGCCACGATCAAACATCACCACCCATCGACCAAAAACTGTCAACTTGCCGCTATAGTTTTGATAGTAACCTTATCTTACCAAGACATGGCAGCACGCCATCGCAGGGACAGAAGCACCGACGGTGGGTACGGTCGACGTACTTTCCTCAAGATGACCGGCGCGGTCGCGGCCGCGGCCACCGCTGGCGCGGTGATCCCCGCATCGACCGCCGCACAGTCACCCGAGTACGATCCATCCGAGACGGTCAACCTGGGCGAGGTGGGCCTCTCCGACGGCGACCAGATCGACCCGTACCTCTCGGAGTACTTCCGCAGCGGCGTCGAAGTTCGGGTCCCCGCGGGGACCTACCGGTGGGGCGGCGGCGGCCTCGGCGCCGCGCGGCGGAACGCCGGCCTCATCGGCGAGCGAGACGGCGCGGTCGTCCTCGAGACCTCGTCGGGGCGATACAGAGACACCATCCGCGCCGCGGGCGGCGAGCTCCGGATCGGCAACCTGACCGTCCACGGCGCGGTCAGGCGCTCGCGGATCCGCGTCGAGACCGACGCCAGCGGGCGCATCCTGATCGGCAACTGGCACTTCCCCGACGGATCCCAGACGAACGACCGCTCGCGGGCGTTCTACGCCCCGCGTGCCCACGCCGGCGAGATCGAGTTCCGGGGATGCTACGTCCACGGGTTCTCGGACAACGGCATCTACGCGAGCTCGCCCGGCTTCAACGACGCTCGCGGCGGCCGTATCGTCGTCGACCGCTGCTTCGCGCACAACAACAACATCGCCGGGATCCGCGTGGGTTCGGACAACTCCGTCGTGCGCAACTGTACGGTGATGAACGACGCCCGGTCACCGCGGGCGCCGACCGGACGCAACCAGCGCGGCATCTGGGTCCGCACCGGCGGCGACGGCGTCCGGATCGAGAACTGCGAGGTCATCCACCTCTACGAGGGCGCCGGCATCCCGATCAACTTCGGGAGACACGGTCGGAACGGGAGCGGGACGATCGAGGACGTCCGCGTCTACAACAACACCGGTGCCGTAGCGATCAACGCCCCGCGCGCGTGGTCCGGCGAGAACGTCCACGTCGAGGGCGACGGGAACCTGCGGGTGCCCAGCGGGTTCGACACGTGTGGCAACGGCTGCGATCACTCGTTCTCCCAGAACCACGGCCGCTCCGACGTCCTCGCCTGGCACAGGTAGAGAGGACCGCCGGACGACTCGAACTGAAGGTTGTGCGTTCTCCGCTTGGATCTCGACGCCGCGAACTCGAGAGCCCCCTGGCTGCGCTGCTCACGGCTCCCGTCGGTTCGCGGTTCACGTCGTTCACCACTCACCATCGAGGCGACTCCCTTGCCTCGCAGTCGCCGTTCGCACGGACCGAGACTTTTCGCTTCGCTCGAAGTCTCGTAGCGGTCGCTCGACCCGAGCTTCGCTCCCCGGCCTCACTCCGTCCGGCCTGTGGTGCTTGCGGGGTCGGGCTTCCCGGACCGGGCGCCCGGCGCC
>SLIW01000177.1 GCA_007135435.1 Natronomonas sp. | reverse complement strand
TGGGTCCCCGAAGTACGCCCGGAGCTCCCCGGGATCGTCGTCGGCCTCCGCGAGCAGGATGCCGTCCGGCCGACGCGCCACCACGTGGCGTTTGAGGCTCCGCAGGAGCTCGTGTGGATCCTCCGGCTCGTCCGCGTCGGGGTGCTTCGCCTGGATCATCAGCGTGGCGGCGTCGACCCGGAACCCGTCGACGCCGAGCTGCAGCCAGAAGTTCATGATCTTGTAGATCTCCTCGCGGACGTCGGGGTTCGACAGGTCGAGGTCGGGCTGGAAGGGGTAGAACCGGTGGTAGTAGTAGGCCCCGGCCTCGGAGTCGTACGTCCAGACCCGCTCGTCTTCCACCTCGCCGGGGAAGACCGATCCCCGATCGGGGTTCGGTGGTGGCAGCTCCTCTGCCCAGACGTAGTAGTCGCGGTACGCCGAGTCGGGTTCCGAGCGGCTCCGGCGGAACCAGGGGTGCTCGTCGGACGTGTGGTTGACGACGAGGTCCGTGATCACCCGGATGCCGTGGTCGTCGGCCGCGTCGACGAACTCGACGAAGTCCCCGAGCGTCCCTAGCCGCGGGTCGACGCCGTAGTAGTCGGTCACGTCGTAGCCGTTGTCGCGGTTCGGCGTCGGGTAGAACGGGAGGAGCCACACCGCCGTGACGCCCAGGCGGTCGAGGTAGTCGAGCCGGTCGATGAGCCCCTCGAAGTCGCCGACGCCGTCCCCATCGTCGTCCTTGAACGTCTCGACGTCGAGGGCGTAGATGACGGCGTTCTCGTACCACGGATCCGTCTCCATCGAAGGTCACCACTTCGAGGTACCCGGTTGAGGGGGATAAAACCCCGAACTCGGGGTCACGGATCCGGAACTGTCGGTACTCCTCCGGCAGTCCACGCCCGCTCCTTGTCAGTCCACGCCCGCTCCTTGCCAGTCCACGCACGCTCATTGTCAGTCCACGCACGCTCGTTGCCAGTCCACGCACGCTCATTGTTAGTCCACGCACGCTCATTGTTAGTCCACGCACGCTCCTTGCCGGTCCAGCCACCCTCTCGCCAGTCAGCGGGCGCGGCTCGACAACCAGTCGAGCGATCCGTTGCCTTTCGTGTCGCCTGACGGCCGGGGGAGAACGTCCGACAGGAGCAGTGACTCCGTGATCACATGGGCACCGGCATCTATGTGCTGGCGTCGCGTACCGACCCCCGTGATACCAGACGCCGGTCCGACCTACGACGCGCCCGCGATATTCTCCCCGGAGGACGGTATCGCGGGGGAGGTCCCGTCACTCCCGCCGGCCCTCGTCCTTGGGGTGGACGAGGACCTCTCGGAGAGCGTCGCACGGCGTGGTGAACGGCTGGCCCCCGACCTCCCGACCGCGTTCGAGTACCACCGCCTGTCGGCGCGGGTCGGCTTCGTGTCGATCCAGGACCTCGGCGTCGGTGCGCCGGCGGCGGCCATCGCGACCGAGAAGGCCGTCGCCGGCGGGGCGGTCGCGGTCGTGCTGCTCGCGTCGGCGGGCGCCCTCCAGCCGTCGACGCCGGCGGACGCCGCCCTCCTGCCGACGCGGGCCGTCCGCGACGAGGGCGCGTCCTACCACTACCTGCCGGCCGACGAGCCGGTCACGTCGACGGCCGGGCTCGTCGACGACCTCGGAACCGTGTTGGTCGACGCCGGCGTCGAGACCCGTCGCGGCCCGGTCTGGAGCACGAGTGCGCTCTTCCGCGAGACCGTCCCGCAGGTCGAACGATACCGCGACGAGGGGTTCGTCTCGGTCGACATGGAGAGCGCCGCGGTCTGGGCGGTCGCCACGTACAGAGGCGTCGACGCGGCCACCGTCCACGCCGTGGGGTCCGTCGTCCCGACGGGGCGGACCGCACAGGACGACAGGGAGGAGGGAGCGGACCCGCCGTCCGAGCCCGACGCGACCGAACGGCTCCCGGCACTCCTCGATCCGACGGTCCGCGCGCTCGAATCCTACGTAGAGGAGCGGCGTTGAAGGGCTCCAGTCCGATCTGGTCGTTCTCGAGCGGCCGGCCGGCGTCGCGTGCTCGTCTTCGACTGGACCTCGGCCCGCGCTCCGGTGAATCGGGTCGGAGGTCGATGCCATCGACCCGTCGAGGTTCGCAGCGGTACCGACGGCTCCGGAGCGAAACCCACTTCCTCGGCCCGCGCCGAGGGGTGGCATGGGACTGGACGAACTCTCCGCCGACATCGAGGCCACGTACGGCGACCTCGACGGGGAGCTGGCGGTCGACCTCGACGCCGAGACCCGCAACGAGCTGGCGATGCTGGTCAGCGCCTACGAACCCGAGGACCCGGACGAGCTGGTGCGGCGGGCGGTCCACATGCTCTACCAGACCGCGGTCGAGACCGGGAACCTCGACTTCCACCTGCGGAGCGGTTACGACGTGACGTACGACGAGTTCCTCTCGGGGATGACCTACGAGGAGATGACCGGGGGCGGACAGGAGTTCCCGCAGCCGGACGACAACGCGCGGCGGTACCAGTTCTAGACGGTCGGGTCGGCTACAGGGCGATCGCCAGGCCGGTGACGAGCCCCGCCACCACGAGGAGTACCGTGCTCCAGAGCACGACGCCATGGGCGAACTCGCGGTTGGGCGACGGGAGGGTCAGCCCGGCCTTGACGACGACGCTGGCGGCAGAGGCCAGCAGGATGGCCACCACCGCCTCCGCCTCCGAGATCTGGCCGTTGGAGTAGAGGACGACGGCGGAGGCGGTCGCGCCGGCGCTTGAGACGAGACCGGAGATCGCCGCCGCAGCGTACAGCCCGCCGGTCCCGTAGAGCGCCTCGGCGAAGCCGCCGGCGAGCAGGACGACGAGGAACAGGGCGCCGATCCCCAGCGCGTACCGGAGGGTGAACGGCGCGCCGAGGTCCATCTCCACCCGCGCGGACCAGTCCGCCGACACGGCGGCGATCAGGACCGCGCCGAGCACGAGCGCGCCCAGGGGGACGACCGCGCCCCAGAGGACGCCCACCCCAAGGGTGAAGAACACGGCGATCGCCAGGTTGCGGATCGCCATCGAGGCGTTCGAGAGGAGCACCGCCGCGACGCCGTAGTTCGCCGCCTCCGGCCGCTGGTTGACGTGGTCCAGCATCGCGCCGACGACGCCCGTCGAGGAGGCGAAGCCGCCGAAGAATCCCGTGACGGCGATCCCGCGGCCCCCGTACATGCGCACGATGGCGTAGTTGACGACCCCGATGCCGGCGACGAAGACCACCATCAGCCAGACGATCCGCGGCTGGACCGCGACGGACGCCTCGCCAACCGTGATGGTGTGCTCCTCCGGCGGCAACAGCGGGTAGACGACGAACGCGATGATAGCGAACTCGGTGCCCGCGCGGACTTCCTCCCGCGAGAGCTCGCTGGCGAGCCCGTGGAGCTCCCGCCTGAGCACGAGGATGAGCGACGAGACGACCGCCACGGTCACCCCCTCGAGGACGAACCCCGCCGCGACGAGCGCCCCGACGCCGTAGGCGATCAGGAGCGACGCGGACGTGGTGAGCGACAGGGTATCCACCTGGCCCAGCAGGCCCTGGACACCCAGGACGATGGCCACCACGATCACGAAGACGGCACCGCTGACGACGAGGAGTGGCTGCTCGAGGATGGTGAACGTCGCCGCCGCGAGGCTGACGAGCGAGAACGTCCGGATGCCGATGGTCTTCTCTGACCACTCCCGCTCGAGGCCGAGGAACAGCCCCAGGACGGCCGCCAACACCAGTGAGACCGCCTCGCCCTCGAGGAGCGTCCCGACGAACTCCTGCATGGCCCACCTCTTCACGGGGGGCTCGAATAAACATCTCGCCCCGTCCCCCACCGCGTGATTCCGACTTGGCGGTCGACGAGTCGACGGAGAACACACCGGCCGCCGACAGGATCGTCATACGTTCCGACTCACCTGCACCGCCCGATAGCCCGGCACCTGCTGATCGCCTGTCCGACAGCCCTGCACCGGCTGATCGCCCGTCCCGACAGACCTGACCGGGTTTTTGCCCGTGGAGCCCAATCGGAGGCGTATGCGCACGGAACTCGCCCGTGACCGGGCCGCCTGGTGGGCGGTCGCCGCCGTCCTGGGGCTCGTCCTGGCGGCGACGCTGGTCACCTTCATCGGAACCTTCGTCACCGCGGTGTTCCTCTACTACGTCTCCCGTCCGGTCTACCGACGGCTCCGGCCGCGGCTCGGACGGACGCTCGCGGCGGCGGGCTCCCTGATTGCGCTGGCGATCCCCGTCGTCATCCTCCTCGTGTACACGCTCCTCATCGGCCTCCAGGAGCTCCAGGCGCTGGCCCAGGAGATCGACCTCGGGCCGTTCCAGGAGGCCGCCGAGCCCTACGTCGACGTCTCCGAGATCGTCCAGGACCCGGCCAGCCTGCTGGAGGACCCCGACGTCGTCGCTGCCGGGACCCTCGTCGCCGAGGGCCTCGTCCAGTACCTCCCCATCGTGGTCGTCGGCCTCCTCCACCTGTTCGTGGCCCTCGCGGCGACGTTCTACATGCTGCGGGACGGCCCCCGGCTCGCCGGCTGGGTGCGACGGACCTTCGCCGACGAGGACGCCACGATCCTCATCCGCTACGGGCGCATCGTCGACGAGGACCTCTCGAGCGTCTTCTTCGGGAACATCCTCAACGCCGTGATCACCGCCGGGATCGGCGCGATCACGTTCAACGCGCTCAACGTGATCGCCCCGCCCGGAGGGGCCATCCCCTATCCGGCGCTCCTGGGGCTCCTCGCCGGCGCCGCGAGTCTCATCCCCGTGGTCGGCATGAAGCTCGTCTACATCCCCGTCGCGGCCCTCCTGTTCGGACAGGCCTTCCTCGAAGGGCGGCCACTGTGGTTCCCCGCGACCTTCTTCGTGGTGGCGTTTGTCATCGTCGACAGCATCCCGGACCTGGTCCTCCGGCCGTACGTCTCCGGACGCCACCTCCACGTGGGGCTCGTGATGATCGCCTACATCGTGGGTCCGCTCCTGTTCGGCTGGTACGGCCTGTTCCTCGGGCCGTTGCTCCTCGTGCTCGTGGTCCACTTCGGCCAGGTGGTGATGCCGGAGCTACTGGTGAGGGCGCCTCGACCGACGGGGACGGGTGGCGTTAGGGATTCAGAAACAACACGCAGCACGTCGAACGACCGAGCCACTGACCCTGCTCGGGTGAGCGGTCGGAGGTGCGGGATCGACCCCTTGGGCGCACTCGTCGGCGACCCGCTCGAAGGGATCGCCACCCGGCCACCGGGAGCAGAGTGGGTGACCGAGACCGAGTCCCGTCCGGACGAGGACCCGAACCCGTCGGACGATGATCCGAATACGTCCGACGAAGACCCGAATACGCCCGACGAGAACTCGAAGCCGCCCGACGACCATCGGGCGGGCTGACCATCGCGATCTCGACCGACCACCATCGACCCAGAAGGAGGCGCTAACCCTGAAGTAGGCGCTAACCCTGAAGTAGGCGCTAACCCTGAATGTGGCCGCTCGCTTCCCGTCTCAGCGATCGGTCGCTTCGTACAGTCGACTCCCGTCCCTGGGACAGTACTCGAACTCGGGGTCACGGGTCCGGAAGCCACAACGAGAACACTCCCGGACGGGCGGCCGCTCGACGGGCTTCTCCCCTCGTCCGGTGGCGAAGAGAAACGGGACGAACGGCACGAGCAGGAAGAACAGCAGCGAGCCCGTGTACAGGTAGAGCAGGACGCTGATGGCGAGGCTCGCCACGATGCCGACGAGCGCCGTCAGTGTCCGGGAGCCGACCATCGTCCGTCGGGAGGAACCAGAGACCGTTGGTCGTTTCGGAACCCGTTCGTCGCTTCAGAATCCGTCGGTCGTTTCGGACTCCTTCGTCGTTCCGGAACCGATCCCGTGGATGCCCGACCGGTGTCACGACCCCTGGGGGGTCACTTCCCCTCGAACTCGGGCTCCTCGTCGCCCATGAAGGCGGTGATCCCCTCCATGAGGTCGTCGGTGTTGACCAGGTGACCGAACGCCTGGGCCTCGATCTCGAGGCCGGCGTCGATGTCCGCCCAGCCGGCGTGCATCGCCCGCTTGGTCAGCTTCTGGGCGACCGGCGGGCCCGCCGCGAGTTCGGCCGTGAACTCGTGGACGCGCTCCTCGAACTCCTCGGTGGGGACGACCTCGGTGAGGACCCCGTAGTCGTACATCGTCTCGGGGTCGAACCGCTCGGCGGTGAAGACGACCTCCTTGGCGCGGCCGAAGCCCGCGATGCGTGCCAGCCGCTGGGTGCCGCCCCATCCGGGGAGGAGGCCGAGGTTGTGCTCGGGCGTGCCGAGCTCGGATCGCTCCGAGGCGATGCGGAAGTCACAGCACAGCGCCAGCTCGAAGCCGCCGCCGAGCGCGTAGCCGTCGATGCCGGCCACGACCGGCATGTCGACCTGCTCGAGCTTCCCGAAGGTTCGCTGTCCCTTCCGGGAGAGCTCGATGGCGTCGAGTGGCTGGGCGCTCCCCGCCATCGACGTCACGTCGGCCCCGGCCGAGAACGCCCGGTCGCCCTTCCCCGTGATCAGGAGGGCCCGGACGTCCTCGTCGTCCTCGAGGAGGTCGATCGCCTCCGAGAGCTCGTCCATCAGCGCAGGGTTGATGGTGTTCATCCGGGCCTCCCGTGACAGGACGATCTGGCCGACCCTGTCGCCGGGGTAGCGCACCTCGAGGTTGGCGAACTCGACCTCGCCGTCGCCAGCCGCGTCGCCGTCGCCGTTGCCGTGGAACCCGCCCGCTTCGGCGGCCGCTCGGAGGCCATCGGAGACCTCGAACCGCGGGTGGCCGGTCTCCTCGGCGAGGCCCTCGAGCGTCTCGACCAGCGACTCGAGCCCGGCCTCGTCGGCGATCCGGGCTGGCCCGTCGGGGAAGCCGGCACCGAGCATGACCGCCTCGTCGATGTCCGCGGGGTCGGCGACGTCGTTCCCGACGAGGTTGCCCACCTCGTTGGCCATCACCGCGGTCAGCCGGTCGGCGACCTCCTCGGTCCCGGCGTCGGTCGGGATGTCCGGCCCGTCGCCGTCCTCGTAGTCGTAGACGCCCTCGCCGGTCTTCCTGCCGAGCCGCTCCTCCTCGATGAGCTCCTCCAGGAACGGGGCCGGCTCGTAGGCGTCGCCGAGCACGTCGTGCATGTACTCGAGGACGTGGTAGGTGATGTCGTGGCCGGTCATGTCGCTCAGCTCGAAGACGCCCATCGGGAGGCCCATGTCGAACTTCGTCGTCGAGTCGATCTCCTTGACCGTGGCGGCGTCCTCGGAGACCATCCAGCAGGCCTCGTTCATGATCGGCACGAGGATCCGGTTGACGATGAAGCCGGGCGAGTCCTTCCGGACGCGGACGGGCGTCTTGTCGAAGGCCTCTGCGAGCTGCTCGGTCAGCTCGAGGGTCTCCTCGGCGGTGTGCTCCCCGGAGATGACCTCCACGAGCTGCATCCGGACCGGCGGGTTGAAGAAGTGCATCCCGGCGAATTGCTCGGGGCGCTCGGTCTCCTCCGAGAGGTTCGTGATCGACAGCGAGGAGGTGTTCGAGGTGATGATCGCGTGCTCCGGGAGGGACTCCTCGACCTCGTCGTAGACCTCCCGCTTGATGTCCATCTGCTCGGGGACGGCCTCGATGACGAAGTCAGCGTCGGAGACGGCCTCCTCGACGTCGACGAGCGGCGTCACCCGATCGAGAGCGGCCTCTGCCTCGTCCTCGGGGATGCGCTCCTTCTCGGCGAGCTTCTGGAGCGACCACTCGATCTGTTCGTATCCGTCCTGGACGAACTCCTCCTTGATGTCGCGCATCGTCACCTCGTAGCCCGCGAGGGCGGCGACCTCCGCGATGCCGTGGCCCATGTTCCCGGCGCCCAGCACCGCGACGGTCTCGATATCGTCGAATTCCATCGTACCCGGAGGGACTCCCGGGACGCGTTTCAACGTTTCTCTCTGGGACAGTTTTCGTCGGCCCGTGTCACCATCCGACGAACACCGCATCACACTCCGCCACCATCCGCCGAACACCGCATCACACTATCCACGCCCTATCATGCAATTCAATCCACGCCGTGTCACCCGATTCCATTCACGCCGTGTCACCCGATACTCCGGAGATCGGGCGTTCGCCCTATTGAGAAACGTTATGTTTCGTGGACCGGTTTGTCGCGCATGGACTTCGCGCTCAGCGACGAACAGAGACAGCTCAGGGACGAGGTCAAACGGTTCGCCGACAACGAGGTCCGCCCGAACGCCGTCGAGTACGACGTCGAGGAGCGGTTCCCCCACGACATCGTCGAGAAGGCGGCCGAGATGGGGCTCACCGGCACGACCATCCCCATAGAGTACGGGGGCGCCGGCTACGGCGCCGTCGACTCGGTGCTCATCGCCGAGGAGATGTTCGCCGCCGACCCCGGCATCGCGCTGTCGGTGCTCGCCACCAGCTTCGGCACGGAGGCCATCCAGGAGTACGGGACCGACGAGCAGAAGGAGCGCTTCCTCGAGCCCGTCGCGATGGGCGAGGCCATCTCGGGCGCGGCCATCTCCGAGCCCGACACCGGCTCTGACGTCTCGAGCGTGAGCACCCGCGCGGAGAAGGACGGCGACGAGTGGGTGATCAACGGCACCAAGATGTGGATCACCAACGGGTCCGTCGGCGACTTCTTCGTCACCCTCTGCAAGACGGACCCCGACGCCGACGGTCGGTACAACGGCTTCTCGCAGATCGTGATCGAGTCCGACCGCGACGGGTTCTCCTCCGAGAAGATCACGGGGAAGATGGGCATCCGCGCCTCCGACACCGCCGAGCTCGTCCTCGACGACGTCCGGGTCCCCGAGGAGAACCTGATCGGCACCGAGGGCGCCGGCTTCTACCAGCAGATGCAGTTCTTCGACGCCACCCGGACCGGGGTGGCGGCCCAGGGCGTCGGCATCGCCAAGGGCGCCGCCGAACGCGCCCTGGAGTACGCCCAGGAGCGCGAGCAGTTCGGCCGTCCGATCGGCGACTTCCAGGCCATCCAGCACAAGCTCGCCGAGATGCACACGGACACCGAGGCCGCCCGCAACCTCACCTACAAGAGCGCCTGGGAGGTCGACGCCGGCGGGGCGCCGAACACCACGCTCGCGTCGATGGCCAAGGAGTTCGCCTCCCGGATCGCCGTCGAGGTCGCCAACGAGGCGGTCCAGATCCACGGCGGGGCCGGATACGTCAACGACTTCGACGTCGAGCGGTTCTACCGCGACGCGAAGATCACCCAGATCTACGAGGGCACCACCGAGATCCAGAAGCTCATCATCGCCCGCGAACTCCAGGGCAAGGGGCTGTAGCGGCGGCCTCGCGGACCTGCGCCGGAGACTAACCTCCTCGATTCTCGTTCGAGAACCTCGCCAGGAGCGGTGGAGCAGGTGGTATCACTGGAGCGAGGAAGGAACGACGGCCTCTGGGATGGGCGACGGTCGGAGCTGTTTGTACGTTTGGAGTCGTGGTCACCGGACAGTCGAGAATCCCCTCGACCCACCATCGAATATACCGACCGGTCCTACCACCGGACCTCGACGGTCCGGTCGCGCGGACCATCGCACTCCACCAGTAGTATCGACTGCCACGTGCCGAGGGCCAGGCTGCCGCCGTCGATCGGGACTGTCGCCGACGCCCCGACCAGCAGCGCCCGGAGGTGCGCGTCGGCGTTGCCGTCGAGACGGTCGTGGTCCCACCCCTCGTCGGCCACGACGTCATCGAGGAAG
>SLIW01000243.1 GCA_007135435.1 Natronomonas sp. | reverse complement strand
TGGTAATACTATCGGCTCGTGGGATCGGCTCGGTTCGGCCCATTTCCCCCGACCGTACCGCCGTGGTGACGACGAGTGGCGGGTGTCCCCTCAGTCCTGACCACCGGGGCCTCCAGGCGCCGTTCCATCCTCGTCTGCCGGTTCGACCGGGACCGTCATGGGCTCGCCACCGGCGGCGTCCTGCGGCGTGGCCTGCTGTTCGGCGTGGACGGCGACCGGCGAGATGCCGCGACGGCGGGCGTCGAGCTCCGAGAGCCCGTACACCAGCACCACCAGCAGCACGAGGCCGACCGCGAGGAGGACGAACGGGGAGATGCGGGTGACGCCCCACACCAGGATGAGCACCAGGGCCACGACGCCGACGGTGACCGCGTAGTACAGCTGGGTGCGGACGTGGTCGATGAGGTCGGCACCGGTGAACGTCGACGAGAGCACCGAGGTGTCCGAGATGGGCGAGCTGTGGTCGCCGAAGATGGCGCCCGAGAAGATCATCCCCACGATCGCGGCGACCATGGTGTGGTCGCCGGTCAGCTCCCAGGCGACCGGGATGGCGATGGGCGTGACGATCGCCATCGTGCCCCAGGAGGTCCCGGTCGAGAAGGCGATGAACGCCGCGACGAGCAGCACGACAGCCGGGAGGAGGGCCGGGTCGAGGACCGTCTCCGCGATCCCGGCGACGTACTCGCCGGTGCCGAGCTCCTCGACGGCGACGCCGATCGACCACGCCAGCACGAGGATCGACACCGCCGTCAGCATGATGCCGAAGCCGTCGATCGTCGTGTCGACGGACTCCCCGAGGCTCATGATGTCGTAGGTGTACGCCAGGACGAACCCGGAGACGATCATCGCGAACGACCCGTAGATGAGGGCGGCCGCGTAGTCGGCGCCGGTCACCATGTCCCAGAGGTCGGCGCCGGGCTCGTACCCGGTCCATAGCGCCGACAGCAGCGTGACCGCGATGAGCACGACCACCGGCGCGAAGAAGCAGACGAGCCGCGGATTCTCGGTGTTCGGCTCGCCGAGCTCCGCGGCGACGTCCTGCATCGGGCGGGCGTCCTCGCGGGTGACGCGGCCGGTGCGCCACGAGCGGTGTTCGGCGGTCAGCATCTCGCCGTAGTCCCGCCGCGAGAGGACGACGATCGCCACCATCGCGATCGCGAGCAGCGAGTACATGTTGAACGGGATGGAGTTGAGGAACACCTCGAACACCGGCGGGTGGTCCTCGACGCCGGCGATCTCGTAGCCGTCGGCGATGAGCGACAGCTGGAAGGCGACCCACGAGGAGATCGCCAGCGTGGCGATCGGCGCGGCCGTCGAGTCGACGATGTACGAGAGCTTCTCGCGGGAGATGCGGAGGTGATCCGAGAGGTCCTTCGTCGAGCTGCCGACGATGGCGGTGTTCGCCTAGTCGTCGAAGAACATGACCAGCCCGAGCACGAACGCGGCCATCCCCGCGCCGCGCTGGGTCCGGATGCGCTCGATCGCCCAGTCGCGGACGGCGTACGCGCCACCCAGGTTCCACATGAACGCCACCGCCGACCCGAGGAGCAGCGTGAAGACCAGGATCATCACGTGGAAGTCGTCGGCGACCGCCTCCACGATCCAGTCGAAGGTGATCACGAACCCGTACACCCCGGAGACGAACACCCCGAGGACCATCGCCACCAGCTCCACGCCGACGATGCCCTCGAGCCAGGCCACGGTGTCGCCGTAGGAGAACAGGACCCCGCCGGACCACACCCCGAGGAACAGCGACAGGACGGCCTTCCGGGTGACGATGGCGAGGACGATCGCGAGCAGCGGCGGCACCAGCGACCACGCACCGAACTGTTCTGCTGGCATCTCGGAGTGGTATCCGACGCGGCAGGAGTTAAACCCACCTGCCAGCTGACGAAATCTTCCGAATCGTGATCTGTGGCCGGGGAGACTACCGGATAGACTCGCCCGTCCGCCCGGCGCGGTGCCATGCCCGGCGCGGTGCCGTGCCCGGCGCGGTGCCGTGCCCGGCTTACGTGAAGTCCGACAGGCCCGACTGGCCGTCGTCCGCCTCCGCCTTCGCGGCCCGCGCCTCCGTCGACCGGTCGCCGTCGTCGCCGTCACCGTCGTCGTCGGTGTCGCCGTCCTCGTCGTCGGTGTCGCCGTCCTCGTCGACGTCGACGCCGTCGAGCGTGCTGGCGTCGGCGACGTTCGTGGCGTCTTCGCCGTCGACGTCGTCGACCCTATCGGTCGCATCACCACCACCGTGAGTAGTCTCGCCGCGAGATTCAGATGCCTCGCCTCCGCTACCGCCGGAGGCCCCGTCGCCCGAACCCCATCCGTCGAGCCCATCGCCGCTCGAGGCGTCTCCGCCACTGGCGAATCCACCCTCGGTGGCCTCGATCGCCGCCTCCTCGACGCGCTCTCGGGCCTCCTCGACGATCCCCTGGACCTTGTTCGTCCCCTTGCCCGAGCCCGTCACGAACGCGACCCCCTCGGCGTCGAGGTCGTAGCGGGCGGCCATCCGGACCGTGAGCTCGCGGTTCCGGCAGTGGTGGGTCATCGCGGCGAGATACGGGAGGATCTCCCGCCTCGCCGTGGCGGTCGAGACGCCGGCCGTCTCGGCGATCTGGCGGGCGACGTGGTCGCGGGTCGCGTCCCGCGAGGAGCGGTACGGCGCACCCCCGTAGCGGGTCCAGCCGCCGCGGTCGGTCCGGCGGACCGCCGCGACGCCGGCGGCCACGTTGTCGGTGGCGTAGCGCCAGTAGCTGTAGTCCTGGGTGGCGCGGACGCGGCCGAGCCAGACGTCGGCGTCGGCGAGGTGGTCGTAGGCGTCCGCCAGCTCGGCGCCCTCGTAGACCTTCGGGACCTTGTCCTCGACCCACCGCAGGAGGTCGTCGGGGGTCTCGTCCGCCGAGTAGGCGGTCCGGAGCGCCTCCTGGGCCGACGCCTCCTTGAGGACCGCGTCGAGGAACTCGAAGATCCCGCTGGTGCGGTCCCGCTCGCCCTCGCTCCCGGACGCCCGGACCGCGCCGTCGCGGACGCGGGACTGCAGGTCCTTGATCGCCCCGCGGAGGTCGCCCCGGTTGCGCTCGGCGATCTCCCCGAGGACGTCCTCGTCGAACGCGACGTCCTCCTTCCGGCAGATGTCGCGGAGGACCGGCACGATCGACCGCGTCGAGATATCGCGGAACTCGATCTCCCGACAGGCCCGCCGGAGCCCCGAGGACATGTCGTAGTACTCGTTGGCGATGAGGACGATCGGCTGCGTCGCGTCCTTCACCAGCCGGGTCATCGCCGCGGCGCCGCCGCGGTCCTTGTGGCGGTGGACGTTGTCCGCCTCGTCGAGGATCAGCAGCTGGCGGTCGCCGCCGAGGGTCGTGTTCGCCGCGGCCCGCCCCGCCAGCCGCTCGACGTCGTCCTTCCGCCGGGCGTCGGAGGCGTTCATCTCGAAGACGGGCCACCCCATGTCGGCGGCCAGGGCGTGGGCGGCCGACGTCTTGCCGACCCCCGGCGAGCCGTGGACGACGACCGCCTCGCGGTGGTCGTCCCAGGTCTCCGCCCACTCCCGGAGCTCGTCACGGGCCGAGTCGTTGCCGCGGACCTCCGAGAGCGTCGTCGGGCGGTACGTCTCCGTCCAGTCGGTCATCAGCGGGAGGTGGGGTGTGGCGGGTATAGTGATTGCGGAGCTACGTTCCGTCGCCGGAGCCGAGGTCGACCCGTGGCGCGTACCCATCGTACGCATCGTCGCTCGAGACGATGGTGTCGCCGTCCGATTCGACGAGGTGGATTCCGTCGAACGGGGTGAAGTCGTGGTCCTGTACGTACGTCGCCGCCGCGAGTACATCCGTCGTGTGCCCACGAACCTCCACGAGGTCGGCCGCGTTCGCCACCACGCGTTCTGCGTCCAGGCCCTCTCGATAGGCGACCAGGAGGAGTTCCACGAGGGTAAACTGGGAGGTCCAGAGGTCGTCGCCGTGTTCGCGGTACACCGTCTCGGCTGGCCGCTGCAGCCAGTCCTCGTCCTTCACCAGTGCCAGGAGGAAGTCGGTCTCGACGTACATTCAGCGTCCGGCCTCGTCAAGTGCGGTCTCGCGACCCGCCTCGCGGAGCTCCGCAGCCGTACCCTCCACGTCAGCGAACTCCTCGCGGAGGGCCTCGAGGGGGTCGTCTGCGACTGGGACGAGCTTGATGCCGTCGTGGAGCTCGACGACGAAGTACCGGTCCCCGTACCGCTCACGGAGCGCCTTCGGGAGGGTCAACCGTCCCCGGTCGTCGAGGGTGATGTCGACCATATCGGCCATACGTGGGGTAGAACAAAGAATCTTCCCCAATTCTTCAAAAATACCCACACCACGACCCGCACGGTGGCTCACCGCTCCGCCATCCGCTCGCCGAACCGACGGAAGTACGGCGAGAGCTCGGCGTTCAGGATGCCGACGGCGATGAGCAACAGGCCCAGGAGCGAGTAGCTCCCGCCGTCGAGGTGCGGCCACAGCCAGACGCCGAGCGAGCCGGTGAGGAAGCCCAGCGAGAGGCCGATCGTGCCCCCCTGGGTGCGCTCGAAGACCAGCATCGCCAGCGCCAGCGCCCCGAGGCCGAAGACGAGGATGCCGTGTGGGCTGGTGCTCACCAGGCCGACGAGGACCGTCAGGACGCCCGAGGTGGCGATGCCGTAGCCGACCAGCCGGAGCTGCTTCTCCTGGTGCGCCTGCTCGTCCAGCGTCCGGTCGTCACCCTCGCCGTCGCTCATACCTCCCGGTCCGGGACCGCCAGGTTAGCTGTTGCGCTCGTGGACGAGGCTGGGCCGACGGGTCGCCTCGGGGGTCCGCACCGATCCGCCGGAGGGGCGGGCCGGCGGCAGTGTTTAACCATCCGGTCCCGAATCCCAACGCATGAGCGAGGAACTGGAGTCGACGTCGCTCGTCGAGCGCATCGTGCTCTGCTGTCTCGTGGACCTCGCCGGGGACGGCGAGACGCCCGTGAACACGGCGGAGCTCCGCGAGACGATCACGGAGCGACTCGAGGCCGTCGGCAGCCAGCACGTCGGCCGCGTGGCCGAGGCGGACGTGATGCGGGCGCTCAACGGGCTCTCCGAGCAGCCGATGGTCACCGAAGAGCGGCCGGACGACCGCTCACCCGTGGGTAAGGGGCGACCCGTCTACGACCTCACCGTCGACCTGGACCCGCTCCGCGAGGCGCTGGCCGACGACGACCGACTGCGACCTATCCTCGAGTACGAGTCCTGATGCCCACCTCCGGGTCGGTCCCCCGCCCGGACCAAATCCTCATCGGTCCCCCGCCCGGACCAGCTCCGTATCGGGGATACTCCAGTGAGGGATCGATGACCGCCCAGGGGTGAGGCCTGAATTCGTCGGGACCCCAGGCTCGGTGAGTCGGGACACGGCCGACATCTCCATCGTCCAGTTCCGAGCGATCGGCGCCCCCTCGCGTTCGTTCCCTGTCTCCGCCAGTGTTGGACAGCCGACATCGTTGCTCCAGGACTGGACGGGAATGATCCCCAAGCGGCCGACCGCGAGGATCCGCTACTCGCCCCAGTTGCGCCGCTCGGTCGGCCGGGAGGTCAGCGAGAGCACGTCGAGGGGTTCGTCCTTCGTCTCGATCGCCTCGAGGGCGGCTCGGGCGCTCGGCACCGTCGAGAAGTAGGTGATGGTCTCCTCGACGGCGACCTCCAGGACGTCGCGGTCCCGCGAGAAGATGATGTCCACCTCGCCGTCCCGGATGGCGCCGATCAGGTCGTCGTAGTCGTCCTTCTCGCGGACGTCGAAGTGCCGCTCTGCGCCCTCGCGGACGTCGGAGATGTCGCCCTCCTTCATCGAGAGCCCCCGGAGCGTCTCCAGGTCCATGACGGCGGTCCCGGAGGTCGGGATGGGCTTGCCGGTCGACGCCTGCGCCTTCAGGTAGGCCTTGCCGAACGAGCGGGCGGTGCCCATCACCTCGCCGGTGGACTTCATCTCGGGGCCGAGCCGGGGGTCCGACCCCGGGAGGCGGTCGAACGGGAGCACGACCTCCTTCACGGAGACGTGCTCGGGGATCCGCTCGTGGACGCGGAGCTCGGCCAGCGACTGGCCGGCCATTACCTTCGCCGCCAGCTTCGCGATCGGCACCCCGGTCGCCTTCGAGACGAACGGCACCGTCCGGGAGGAGCGCGGGTTCGCCTCGAGCACGTACACCTCGCCGGTGATGTCGGCGTCGTCGCCACGGGCCCCGTTCGCGCCCCCCGCTCCGGTGGCTCCCTCGTCATCGTTTTCACCCTCAGCATCGGTGGCGCCCTCTTCGCCCTCCGACCCGTCGTCCCCACCCGACGCGTCGGCGTCGCGGACCGCGAGCTGGACGTTCAACAGCCCCTCGGTCTCGAGGGCGCGGGCGATCTCGAGGGTGACCTCCCGGACGCGCTCGAGGGTCTCGCGGGAGAGCGACCGCGGCGGGATCAGACACGCGGAGTCGCCGGAGTGGACGCCGGCGGCCTCGACGTGCTCCATGATGCCGCCGATGAGGACGTCGTCGCCGTCCGCCACGGCGTCGACGTCCAGCTCGACCGCGTCCGCGAGGAACTCGTCGACGAGGACCGGCTTGTCCGGCGAGACCCGGACGGCCTCCTCGATGTACGTCTCGAGCTCGTCGTCGGAGTGCACCACGTCCATCGCCCGGCCGCCGAGGACGTACGAGGGTCGCACGAGGACCGGGTAGCCGATCTCGTGGGCCAGCGCCAGCGCCTCCTCCTTGCTGGTGGCGGTCCCGCCCTCCGGCTGGGCGATCCCGAGCTCGTCCATCAGGACGTTGAACCGGTCGCGGTCCTCCGCGAGGTCCATCGCCTCGACGCTGGTCCCCATGACCTCGCAGTCCAGCCCGCGGCGCTCGATCTCGGCCTCCAGCGGCTCGCCCACGTTCACCGACGTCTGGCCGCCGAACTGGACCATGACGCCGTCGGAGTTCGTCTCCTCGATCACGTCGGCGACCTCCTCGGCGGTGATCGGCTCGAAGAACAGCCCGTCGCTCGTGTCGTAGTCGGTCGAGACCGTCTCCGGGTTGTTGTTGACGACGTGGGCGTCGATGCCGAGCTCGCGGAGCGCACGGACCGCGTGGACCGCACAGTAGTCGAACTCGACCCCCTGGCCGATGCGGATGGGCCCGCCGCCGACCACGACGACGCTCTCGACGTCGTGGTCGACCTGCACCTCGCTGGTCCCCCAGCCCGTCGGCGGCTCGCGCGCCGAGTAGTAGTACGGCGTCGTCGCGCGGAACTCGCCCGCGCAGGTGTCGACCTGCTTGTACGTCCGCCGGGAGGTCGCCTCCTCGACCGCGTCGATCGTCACCCCGGCGCCGTCGGTCTCGACGTGTCTCCCCTCGGGGTCCTCCTCGTACGTCCGGACGTCGGCGGGGAGCCACGACGCGTGGGTATCGTTGAACTCGCCGCCGGCGAGGGCCGTCACCTCCTGGTCGGTGAAGCCGACGTCCGCGGCGGCCTGGAAGTCGCCGTCGCTCGCGGCCGCTGCCGCCTCGGCGATGCGGCCGTACCGCTCGACGTACCACTCGTGGATGCCGGTCAGCTCGACGATCTCCGCGACGGTGTACCCGCGGTCGAACGCCTCGAACATCGCATAGGGTCGGTCCGGCGTGGGCTTCCGGAGGTACTCGCGTTCGAGCGTCTCGTCGTCGACCTCCGTCCAGTCCACCGCCGGCTCGTACTCCGTCGAGCGGAGGGCCTTCAGCAGCGACTCCTCGAAGGTCCTGCCGATGGCCATCGCCTCGCCGGTCGACTTCATCGCCGGGCCGAGCTCGAAGTCGACGTCGGTGAACTTGTCCTTCGGCCACCGGGGCACCTTCGTGACCACGTAGTCGATGGCCGGCTCGAAGGCGGCGGTCGTCTCGCCGGTGATCTCGTTGTCGATCTCGTGGAGGCGCTTGCCGAGGGCGACCTTCGCCGTCACGCGGGCGATGGGGTAGCCGGTCGCCTTCGAGGCGAGCGCCGACGACCGGGAGACGCGCGGGTTGACCTCGATGACGCGGTACTCGCCCGAGGTGGTGCCGTCGTCGCGCCAGGCGTGCTGGATGTTGCAGCCGCCCTCGATGCCGAGCTCGCGGATGACCTTCAGCGCGGAGTCGCGCATCTCCTGGTGGGCATCGTCGGGGATGACCTGCGAGGGCGTCACGACCGTGGACTCGCCGGTGTGGACCCCCATCGGGTCGATGTTCTCCATGTTGCAGATGATGATGCAGGAGTCGTCGGCGTCCCGCATCACCTCGTACTCGAGCTCGATCCAGCCGGCGATCGACTCGGTGATCTGCACCTCGTGGTTCCGCGACAGCTGGAACCCCTTGCGGGCGATCTCCCGGAGCTCGTCCATGTCGTCGACGACCCCCGACCCGGACCCGCCCAGGGTGTAGGCGGTCCGGGCGATGACCGGCAGGCCGCCGACGGACTCGACGGCCTCCTCGAGTTCGTCCATCGACGAGATGGTCTCGGACCGACAGACCGGCTCGCCGATGTCCTTCATCCGCTCGCGGAACAGGTCCCGGTCCTCGGTCGCGTAGATGGTGTCCAGCGGGGTCCCCATGATCTCGACGCCGTACTCCTCGAGGATGCCCCGCTCGGCGAGTTCCGCGGTGACGTTCAGGCCCGTCTGGCCCCCCAGCCCGGCGATGACCCCGTCGGGCTCCTCCTCCCGGACGACCTCCGCGATCGCCTCCGGGGTGATCGGCTCGACGTAGACCCGGTCGGCCATCTCCGGGTCGGTCATGATCGTCGCGGGGTTCGAGTTGACGAGGACGACTCGCGCCCCCTCCTCGGCGAGCGCCCGGCACGCCTGGGCGCCGGAGTAGTCGAACTCCGCGGCCTGTCCGATCTGAATCGGGCCGCTCCCGATGAGCAGGATGGTCCGGTCCTCGTCTGGCATTACTCGACCCGAGTTCGTACATCGTAATAAGCCCGGCGAAACGATGCGGATTTCGTAGTAAGAATACGAAATTCGTATCCGAACCGCGCCGCTGGCGACGACGACGGAGCGAGCGCGACGCGAGAACGGCTCGTCGCCGGGGAGACGCCGCCCGACGGGCCAAGCCTTTCGGTTCGGCACGCTCGCTCACGGGTGTCCGGTGCTGCGCTGCGTTCGTGGTCTGCCAGGCATGTTCGTGGTCCGCCCGGCACGTTCGTGGTCCGCCTCGGCGAGTTCGTTGTCGACGTTGGCGTGTTCCTGGTCCGCGCCGGCGAGTTCCTGACCCGCGCTGGCCAGTTCCTCGTCCGGTGACCCCTCGCAGCCGACCCCGGGCTAATGAGCAGCAGTCCGGCTGCAGTCGAACGTCGAGAAAACGACCGGAGGATGCACGGCTGGGTGCCGACCGGAGGGGTCTAGCGCCCCTCACCGAGGCGGTACCGGTAGGGCCGATCCTCGATGACCTCGACAGCGCCCGCCTCCGCCTCGCGGCCCAGCACGGTCGCGACGCGGTGGGCGCTCTCGAACTCCTCGCCGTGCTCGTCGAGCAGGTCGAGGATCTCGCGCGCCGTCAGCGGTTCCTCGGGGTCGACCTCCGAGAGGACGGACCGGATCCGCTCGAACTCCCCCCGGCGTGCACGCATGCCCGAGACCACTCGCCGGTGCCCCATAACACCCCGTCAGACGACCGTCGGACAGACGGCGGACGAGCGGCCGCATTCGGCGAGGAATCGACGGACGGCGATACGTCAGACGTCATACAAACTGTTCATACTTCCGCTTTCGTTATCCTTTCAGAAGAAGATCGAATCTGATGATTCTCTAAGAAGTTCTAG
>SLIW01000540.1 GCA_007135435.1 Natronomonas sp. | reverse complement strand
TCGACGACGGACGGGTAATCGACGACGGACGGGTAATCGACGACGGACGGGTAATCGACGACGGACGGGTAATCGACGACGGACGGGTAATCGACGACCGTCGATAGCAGACCATGTTCCCCGAACGGATCGAGACGGAGCGACTCACCCTCGAGCGGATCTCGCACGATACCCTCGATGTCTTCGATCTTCACACCTTCTACTCGGATACGGACGGGTCGAAGGAGATGTTCGCGTACTGGGATTCACCGCCCCACGCGACGGTGAAGGAAACGAACGAGTTCGTCGACGAGGCTGAGCGATTATGGGACGAGGGAGCGGCTGCGAAATTCGTCATCCGCCCGAAGGCCGGTGAAGACGGCGCCGGCGTCATCGCTGGAACGGCACGACTGTATCCGAACTGGCAACAGCGGTCCGCCAATCTCGGTATCCTCCTCGACAGGCGATTCTGGGGTCGCAGATACTCCGGCGAACGGGCTGATGCCCTCATCTCCGTCGCGTTCGACCGACTCGAGCTCGAACTCGTCGTCGCTGTCCACATCGACGGGAACGAGCGGTCTCGACGGGCGATCACCAGGTACGTCGAGCGCCATGGCGGCCAGTACGAGGGCCTCCTCCGCAACTGGGTGCCGCTGTCCGACACCGTTGCCGACGGTCACAGATACACGATATCACGGGAAGAGTATCTCGAGGCGACCGAACGTTGAGGAGCTCTCGCGTTCGGATCGCTCACGGACGTGTCAGGCGGACCGCTCAGGGACGAATCGGTCGATCCACCCAGCGACGAATCGGTCGAATCACCGACCGATGAATCAGTCAGACGTCTGACTGTACTTCTCGACCCACTCGGCCAGCGTGATGCCCATCGCCGCCTGGGTGATGGCGTTCGAGGAGGCGGAGTTGGCCGCCTTGACGAGCTCCGCCTCGAGGGTCCGCTCGGGGACCTCCCCGAGGAAGTGGGGGATGGCCCGCTGGACCGCCTGAGGACAGCCGACCTCGTGGGCCAGCGCGTACCCCGACAGGGAGTGCGGGATGGTATCGCCGCCGTAGCGCGGGTCGGGGTCGACCAGCTCGTCGTCGACGTGGTCGGTGTACTCGTAGCACTTGCCGACGTCGTGGAGGAGACACGCCGCCCGGACCACGTCCAGGTCCGGGTCGGCGCCGTGGAACTCCCGCTGCTCACGGGCGGCGGCGACGGCGATCCGGGTCACCCCGCGGACGTGCTCGACGTTGGTCGTCTCGTGGATGTTCCAGGCGTAGGGGACGTCCTCGACGTGCCGCCAGCCGCCGCGCTCGAGGCCCAGGACCCACGCCTCGACCACCCGCTCCCGGAGGTCGTCGTCGTGGATCTCGGCGAGTTCCGGGAACGCCTCGCGGACCTGGGTCTCGTAGTCGGGCGTGTCGGCCATCTCACTCCCCCATCACGTCCTTCTGGACGGTCTCCCGGCCGATCAGCCGCGGGCGGTCCTCGATGGCGAGGAAGTTGTCCACGTCTTCACGGGCGGCCCTGGAGGTCGAGTGGTCGGGGTCGTAGTCGCGGCTCCCCTCCGAGCCCAGGGCGGCCCGCAGGGCGCCGAGGTCCTCGAAGTAGAGCTCGGCGACGCCGTCGAACTCCGCCGCCTCGGGGTCGGTCGGGACGACCCGGGCGTACCGGACCACGCCGGGGATCTCCCTGGCGATGGGGACGTGCTCGTTCGCCCAGTGGTCGAGGAACTCGTCGTGGCTCAACCCCTCCTTGCGGACGAGGAACGCCGAGTGCTTGTACAGACCGGTGGTCTCGCCGCCGGTCTCGTCGCGCTCGATGACCTCCTCGCCGATGAGCCGTGGCCGCTCCTCGACGGCGAGGAAGTTGTCCACGTCCGCGCGAGCCTCGCGCGCCTTCCCCCGCTCGGGATCGTAGTCGCGGGAGCCCTCGGAGCCCAGCGCGTCGTGGAGCTCGGCGAGCGTCTCGAAGGAGAGCTCGGCGATGCCGTCGAACTCCGCGGCCTCGGGGTCGACCGGCAGCACCGTCGTGTACCGCACGACCCCCTCGATCTCCCGCGCGATGGGCGTGTGGGTCGACTGCCAGTAGTCGACGAACGCCTCGTGGCTCAGCCCCTCCTTGCGGACCAGCAGGGCGACGTGCTTGTACATGTGCCTCCGGACAGGACGACCGGCCTTAAAGGGTGGTCCGCGGGCCCGGAACCGGATCGTCCCGTGCGACCGGATTCGACCAGATGGACGGTGGTGACGGGCACTCGACGGAGGGACAGGCACACGACGGAGCGACGGGCACTCGACCGGCGCAGGGTGATGTACGGATCGGTCCACCGATGAACACGAAGGTCCAGTTTATTTAACATCTAAACATCTCTGTCCGTCCGTTGGACGAATCTTTGCTAGGTGCCCCCACACAATGGTTATGTGTCGACGCGAGAGACGGTATTCCATGCATCGTTCTGCGGCCGTCCGCCCGCGAGGTGTCGCCGCGTGAGCAGCGACCACGGGCGCGACCGCCCGTCGTCGGGCGACGGCCGTCCTGGAGCCGCCGGTCGGGGGCGCACCGGCCGACCGGTCCCCGTTCGGGAGCGCGAGCGGTTCCCCGGGGAGGCGATCGACGTCGCCGACACCCACCGGTCCGACACGGACGCCGGGGGCGTCCACCCGTCGGCGACCGCGGTGTCGGACGCCGACGGGTCCCTCGACGGCGCGGTCCAGTACCTCGCCCCCGACGGGAGTCCCCTCCCCGACGCCGACCTCCCGTCGGTCGACGACGACACCCTCCTGGAGATCTACGAGTGGCTCGTGCTGGCCCGGCGGTTCGACGAGCGCGCCCTCAGCCTCCAGCGGCAGGGCCGGATCGCGACGTGGGCGCCGATGCGCGGCCAGGAGGGCTCGCAGGTCGCCAGCGCGGTGGCGATGGCCGACGGCGACTGGCTCTACCCGACCTACCGCGAGACCGCCGCGCGGCTCGTCCGCGGGACCGAGCCCGCCGCGGTGCTGGCCCGCCTCCGCGGCCTCATCGAGCCGCCAGCCCTCGCGGTCGGCGAGCGGGTCCTCCCGGAGTCGATCCCCATCGGCTCGCACCTGCCCCACGCCGTCGGCGGGGCGATGGCGAGCCGCTACCGGGGCCGCGACGAGGCCCACGTCGTCCACTTCGGCGACGGCGCCACCTCGCAGGGCGCCTTCCACGAGGCGTGTAACTTCGCCGGCGTCTTCGACGCCCCCGTCGTCTTCCTCTGTCACAACAACGGCTGGGCCATCTCGACGCCGACCGGCGAGCAGACCGCCTCCCGGACCCTGGCGGCGAAGGCGTCCGCCTACGGCTTCGACGGCGTCCGCGTCGACGGGATGGACCCCCTGGCGGTCTACGAGGTGACCCGCCGCGCCCTCGAACGGGTCAGGGACGGCGATGGCGGCGATGGCGGCGGTGGAGGGAGAGGCGACGACGGCAATGGCGACGACGGCGACGTCGACGGACCGCGACCGCTCCTGATCGAGGCGCTCGAGTACCGCCTCGGCGCCCACACCACGGCTGACGACCCGGATGTCTATCGGGACGGCGTCCCCGAGGCGTGGGCGTCCCGCGACCCGGTCCCCCGGTTCGAGACCTTCCTCCGCGAGACCGGTCGGCTGGACGACGAGACGGTGGACGCCGTGGCCGACCAGGTCGAGGAGACGATCGCGGACGCGATCGACCAGGCGGAGGCGCTCGAGCCCGACCCGGCGGACCTCTTCGAGCACACCTACGCAGAGGCGCCCGATCGGGTGGCGGATCAGCGGGCTGCGTTGCGGCGCCGACTCGAAACCTGGGAGTAGCGAAGAGCGAGCCCCGGTCGCCAGACTGCAGCGCGAAACAGTTCCGTGCAGCACCCGCTTTCCGACGACCTGACGGCGTCCACCGATGATTTTTTCGGGATTGACGCCGGACGCCGTTGGTCCGGTCGGGGCCGACCGACCGAGACGACCCGATAAGTATCGGGTGTTTTTATACTACCAGGGTGGCGCGTGGGTGGAGATCGTGTGTTCCGGGCCGCGAGACGAGGCGTGATCCGCGCTGTGACACGGGGTCGGTTCGAACGCTGCCCTCAGAAGTTCACGAGCGAACAGGACGAGCTCAAGCGATGGTGAATAACCGAATCCCGGGCGCTTGTGAAGAACTGAGTAATCCATCGTATTGAACCACCGATATCCAGAATCTGCCAGAAAAGGCGTCCGAGATACCGGGGGCGAATCGTGCAGACCCGTGTCGTGGAGCTCTCAGGTGCCGATCTCGACCTCGTTATCGAGCCGGGCGGCGAGGAATAGCCAGTGTTCGTCCTCGGCGACGTCCCACTCGTCGGTGAGGACGAAGCCTGCGGCCCGGAGGTGCGTTCGGGTCGCCTCGGCACCAGCGATATCCCAGCGCATCTCGACACCGGAGTCGAGCCAATCCGGATTGGCGCCCGTCCACTCCGTCGGCCCCGCAGAAAGGAGGAGCCTGCCGCCGGGACGCAAGATCCGTGCGAACTCGCTGATGGTCGCTTGCTGATCGGTCGTCGGGACGTGGATCAGGGAGTGATATGCGACGATGCCATCGACGACGTCGTCGTCGAGGGGGAGGTGCACCACGTCGGCCTGGAGGAGTGGTGCATCCGGGACGTTCTCGGCCGCCAACTGGAGTTGCACCCGGGAGAAATCGAGTCCGTATCCGGTCGCCGACGCGTTCACCCGTCGAAGTACGGGTACTCCGGGCCCACATCCTGCATCGAGGATCCGTGAGCCGTCCGGGAACACGTCCAGGAACTCGGCAAGGATCTTCGTGTCCTCGCCGGTTTCTGACCGTCCCGTCGCGTACGTCTCGGCAAGCTCGTCGTACGCTCGCCGGATGTCGTCCCGTTCGACCATTTCGAGGAACTTCTAGTCGAGTATATATAGACGTTCTCCGGCGGTATCGGCCGCTGGCCTCGTCCGCTGTATCGGTCACGGAGCTCTCGTGACGTCCGGAAATTGTTCCATTGGAACCGACGAAAACGGCCGCAAATCGCTATCCCAGGACCGATCCCGAACCTCCAGCCGGCTTCCAGAGGAGCCACCCCTCCGGCGGCCCGGAGGTTGATGGTGCGGCCGGGTGAAGCCACCCGCATGCACGAACGCACCTACATGGAGGGCACCCGCGGCGTGATGAACGTCGACTGGGAGGAGCGGGTCGACACCCAGCGACTCCGCCGCGAGCGGACGGCCCGCGTCGTCGAGCGGCTCCAGTCGACCGACCTCGGCGGTGTCCTCCTGCTGAACGACCCGAACGTCCGGTACGTGACTGGCCTGGCGATGACCGGCGGTTCGGGCGCCGACCACTACACCCTCCTGACCCGGGACGGCGATATCGTCCACTGGGACACGGCCGACCACGCGAGCAACCAGCGGTACAACTGCCCGTGGCTCGACGACATTCGGTACGCCTGCCCCGGCCTGGGGAACGTCCCGCGGGCGTCCGGCTCCGAGTCCGCCAGGCGATTCCTGATCGACACGATGGCCGAGACCGTCGCCGCAGCCGCCCGCGAGTACGGCGTCGACGACCGTCCCCTGGGCATCGACGTCCCGAACGGACGGCTCGTCGAGGCCCTCGACCGGCAGGACCTGGAGGTCGACACCGAGACGGCGGGGGAGCTCCTCCTCGACGCGAGGAAGACGAAGACCCGCGACGAGGTCGAGTGCCTCCGGCAGGTGGCGGCCATCTGCGAGGCGGGCTTCCAGCGGATCACGAACGAGCTCGAACCGGGGATGCGCGAGTCGGACCTCTGGGGCGCTGCGGTCGACGAGCTCTGGCGCCAGGGCGCGACGGTCCACGGCGGCTACCTCACCTCCGGGCCGAACACCTGGCCGAAGCACCAGGCGAACACCACCGATCGGCTGATCCGCCCGGGCGACCTCGTCTACGCCGACTTCTACAACGTCGCCTTCCTGGGCTACCGCTCGTGTTACTACCGGACGTTCTCCGTCGGCGAGCCGACGTCGGCCCAGGAGGACGCCTACGAGACGGCCGTCGACAACCTCTACGCGGTCCTCGAGCGGATCGAGCCGGGCGCCACGACCGACGAGGTCGCGGAGGCGTTCCCGGACATGGAGGGGGAGCACGCCGACTACTACGGCGCCGACGAGCACTGGCAGCTGACCACCAACCACTGGGCCCACGGGCTCGGTCTGCAGCTCTACGAGGTCCCGCTCATCTGGCGTGGCATCTCGCCCGACCACCCGATCGAGCTCGAGGAGGGGATGGTCATGGCCGTCGAGACACAGGAGCCGGCCGACCGCCAGGGCGTCCGCGTCGAGGAGATGGTCGTCGTCCGCGACGACGGCGTCGAGCTGCTCTCGCAGTGGCCGATCGAGGAGATCACGGAGGTCCCCTTCTGAGATGAAGTTCGGGACGGAGGCACGACCATGAAGCTCGGGACCGGGCTGTTCACCGCCCAGCGGCGTCCCGACGACGACCGCTCGGCGACCGAGCTGTACGCCGAGATGCGCGAGCTCACCCGCGAGATCGAGGCGGCGGGCCTCGACAGCGCCTGGGTCTCGGAGCACCACTTCGAACCCGACGGCTACCTCTCGGCCCCGACGCCGGTGCTGGGGGCGATGGCCGCCGAGTCGGACTCGCTCGAGATCGGCCCGTGCATCGCCCTGGCGCCGCTGTACGACCCGATCCGGCTGGCGGAGGACGCCGCGACGCTCGACCTCCTGTCGGAGGGCCGGTTCACGCTCGGGCTCGCCATCGGGTCGGACGCACGGGAGTTCGCGCACTTCGGCGTCGACCCCGACGAGCGGGCGGACCGCCTGGAGGATGCCCTCGAGGTGCTCCGGGCGGCCTGGAGCGACGGCCCGCTCTCGATCGAGCCCCGGTTCCACGACGTCGATCCCGGGGTGACGGTGACCCCCAAGCCAGACACCCGGGTCGGTGGCGTGCGGGCGGTCCCCGTGATGCTCGGTGGCGCCGCCAGGCCGGCCGTCCGCCGCGCGGCTCGGCGGGCAGAGTCCTGGTGTGCGCCCTCGAGCCTCTCCATCGAGGGCGTGGAGAAGCGAGTCGCCGACGTCCGCGACGTCCGCCGCGAGGAAGGCATCGACGGCGACTTCTCGGTGTACCTCCTCCAGCACGGCTTCGTCGGCGACTCAAGGGAGGAAGCCTGGGAACGCATGCGGGACGGCTACCTGTACATCCAGCGGCGCTACGCGGAGATCTTCTCCGGCGAGTCCGTCGACGAGCTCCCCGCCGAGCGGCGGGCGGAGTTGAAGGACCAGGCGATCTTCGGGACCCCGGAGCAGGTCCTCGAGGAGCTCCGCGAGTACGGGGACGCCCTTGGGCCCCTCGTCGACGACCTCGGCGGCGACCTCCACTTCATCTTCCGGACCTACCACCCCGGAACGGAGACGGACGAGATGGTGGATTGCATCCACCGGCTCGGCGACGAGGTCGCGCAGGAGCTGCGGTAGGCGAATCCGGACCGGAGGGTAACGGCTCGCGCAGCATTCTCCGATCGGGTACTCGAACAGCGTGACGAGGGAGGTGGACAGTCAACGGGGCGCGCGCTCGCCGACCGGCCCGGGCGGTACGAGGTGCGAACACCGTGAGCCGTGAGTCGCGGCCGGTCGAGCCGTCCGAGGGCTTCGCCGGTGATCCTCCTCGAATCTCCGCCCGCGTACCGACAACTCGATGAGCCACAGAGACTCCCCTGGCCGGGCATTCCACGCCAACTGGAACTGGTATCGGATACCGACCGCCCACACGTCACGTCCAGGGGACGGATCGCTCCTGGAGCTCGCCCGCTATCGACCGCCGCATGGTCTCCTCGACGTTCTCGACGTTGGCCAGCGCCCACATCAGCTTGACGTAGGCCGTCCCCGGCAGGGTGTCGCCGGCCTCCACGACCCCGGCCTCGAGCAGGTCGCGGCCGGTGTCGTAGACGCGGTCGCAGACCCGGCCCTCCAGGCACTGGCTGGTCATGACGACGACGGTCCCGTCGTCGACCAGCTCCCCGATCCGGTCGATCCAGTCGGTGTGAACGTGCCCGAGGCCGGTCCCCTCGAGGACCAGCCCCGCGGCGCCGTCGGCGCGGTCGAGGGCGTCGACGGGCGTCCCGGGGACGAACTTCTGGAAGGCGACGTCGCCCTCGAGGCTCGCCGACAGGTCGAGGTCGACGGCGTCGCGGTCGGCGACGGCCCGCCGGAACGACACCGTGCCGGTCTCCCAGTCCACCTCGCCGATCGGCTGGGCACCCACGGTCTCGAAGGCGTCCCGCCGGGAGGTGTGGTTCTTTCGCACCCGCGTCGCCCGGTGGAGGGCACAGCGGTCGTCCGACTCGGTCGCGTGCATGCAGACGAGCACCTCCGAGTGGTCGGCGGTCGCCGCCTCCACCGCACAGACCGCGTTCATCACGTTGTCCGAGGAGGGCCGGTCGGCGGAGCGCTGGCTGCCGGTGAAGACGACGGGCACCGGCGTGTCGAGCATGAACGACAGCGCCGAGGCGGTGTACTGCATCGTGTCCGTGCCGTGCATGACGACGACGCCGTCGGCGCCGCGGTCGATCTCCTCGTGGACGGCCTCCGCGAGGTCGACCCACACCTCCGGAGTCATGTTCTCCGAGAGGATGTTGGCGACCACGCGGCCGCGGTAGTTGGCCCGTCCGGCCAGCGCCGGCACCGCCCGGAGGACGTCCTCGGCGTCGAACTGCGCGGTCACCGCGCCGGTCCGGTAGTCGACCGTCGAGGCGATGGTGCCTCCCGTCGAGATGAGCGCGACCGTCGGCAGGTCGTCGTCGAAGGTGATCTCCGAGGCCGCGTCGTCGCCGACGGCGCCGTCGCCCTCGGGTCCGTCGCCCGCAACGTCGTCACCGACCGCCGCGTCGTCCACGGCGTCGTCGGCCGTCTCCCGTGCCCCCTCGACGTCGTAGGTGCCGGACTCGAGGACCTCGACGTCGGCGTCGGCGCGGTCGACCCCGACGTTGTAGCCGCCCTCGAGCTTGACCACGAGGTGCTCGGCCGTCGACGACGGCATCAGGACGCCCTCGTAGGTGGCGACGCCGCGATCGACGCGCACGCGGTCCCCTGGGTTCATGCGGGCCGGTAGCCCGCGGGCGGACTTGAAAGGCTCCCTTTCCCGGGAGCGACCGACGCGGTAGATGCTGCCCGACCTCCCGTAACGGACCATTACCCCGTGAGAGACCGACACCTCGGCAAGACCGATGCTTCTGAGAGGGACCACCACCCCGGCATGACCGATACGCCTGGGAAAACCGATACGCCTGGGAAAGACCGATACCCCTGGGGCGGTAACGGACGGGTATGCCGACCGAGCGGACCCGAACGACCGACCGACCCGGGGCGTCGACGTCCTCGGGATCGAGCCGAGAGCCCTCGGACGTGACGAGGGCGGACACGGAGGTGGATCCCCTGGCGTCCGACCCACTGGAATCGGACCTGCTGGGCACGGAGGCCACGGAGGCCACGGAGGCCACAGAATCTGCAGCCCTTGGATCGGCGGCCGGTACGGCCGGGGGGACCCGGGAGGGTCGCACGACGGGCCGGAGCGGTGGACTCGCGAGCCGGATCGGGGATCGGGCCCGCAGGTTGTTCTCGCCGCGAGCGTTCCTCCTCGCGCTGGTGCTCGCGGTCGGGGGCCTCCTCGCCGCCAATGCGGTCGTCCCGCTCCCGGGAGCCGGCCTGCTGGGCGTGTTCGTCGCGACCTTCGCCTTCGGGCTCGCGGTCGAGGACCGCCGGTACGCCGAGACGGCCACCGCCGGCGGGGTCGCCGTCGGCGCGAGCGTGCTGCTCGACCTCGCCGTCGTGGCGTTCCTCGGCGGGTTCGGCCCGTCGCTGGCGCTGCTGGCGGGTGCCGTCGGGGCCGC
>SLIW01000023.1 GCA_007135435.1 Natronomonas sp. | reverse complement strand
GCTGTCCCTCGGGCCCACGGTCCACGAGCGCGTCCGCTTCGCCGCGGACCGGGCGTCGCTATGAGCGGTGACGAGCCCGGAGCTGAGGACGACCCCGGGCCTGAAGGGGACCGAGCCGGCGACGAACCGTCCAGCCCCCGCGTGCAGATCCGCGGCATCTACACGACGGCCTTGACCGAGCTCCTCCACGGCGGTTGGTCCACCGGCGATGGGAGCGCGGGCGGCGAGGGGGACGAACGAGACGTCAGTGAGCACTCCCCCGAGGTCGTCCTGGCATCGCCGCCCATCCGCGAGCGGTTCGAGGCGTCGTTCGCCGTCGACGTGGCGGACGCGACCGTCCGGACGACCGACGACCGCCAGGGCGTCGGGGTCGCGGGCACCCCGGACGCCGTCGGGACGCTCTGCGATCGCCTGGGCGCGGTCGCCCTCGACGCCTTCGTCTGGGAGGACCCCGCACCGAAGGGTGCCGTCTTCCGCGGGGTCGTGACCGAGACGCTCGGCTCCGGGGCGGTGGTCGAGTTGGGTAGCGTGCCACCACGTGGCACGGACAGGGCGAGCGGGCGGAGCCCGCGAGCGGTCGAGGGATTCCTCCCGTACGACCGCGTCGACGGCTACGTGGACGAGGGCGATCGCTACCGCCTCCAGGTTGCCCGCCCGGCGCCGCCGTGGAGCGACTCGCGGCCGTCGCTCGCGACGGACCTCCGCGTCCCGGGTGGCCTCGTCGAGCTCCGGCGCCGGGGCGGGGCCGGCGACGCGGACGACTCCGACGATACGGACGGCTCAGACGACGAGAAGGGGGCGGGATCCACGAACCGGCCGGCCAGTTCCCCCGGCGAGACCGCGAGGCTCGCCGACCTCCTCCCGGTCGACCCACCGGAGGGGTGGATCCCGCGATGGTCGCGGGCGGCCGACGACGCGTCGCTCGAGACCATGACCGCCGCGCTGGAGCGCGCCGGCGAACGTGCCGAGGCGCTCATGCGGGGCATCGCCACCTTCGAGAGCGACGAGCCGGGGCTGATGGTGGCGCCGCAGGCCGGTGCGTGGGTCTGGTTCGGCCGGGAGTCCCGCTTCGCGCTCGACGACCTCCGGAGGCGGGTGACGACGACGATGCCGGGCCACCACCGGACGAAGGCGGGGAGCGAGGCGGCCAGCGCCGCGGTCGACTTCGCGGAGACGCTCTGCGAGCCGGCCGGCGAGTTCCCCTTCGACGTGGTGGCCCGGCAGTTCGGCCCGCAGGAGGGCGACCGCATCGCGATCGATCACGGCAAACCCGACGGCCGGCGCATCGTCCTCGGTCGCGGCGAGGTGACCGAGCTGGACCCCGCCGGGGCGGTCACCGTCGAGCGGGAGATGAGCGGCGGCGGCACCTACGACGCCCTCGGCGTCGACCGGGTCGCCGGCGACGTCGCGACCACGACCTTCACCGAGGGGCGGTGGTGGTACCCGACGGTCTATCGGAGCGCCGACGGCGAGCGCCGCGGGACCTACGTGAACGTCTGTACGCCCGTCGAGATCTTCCCCGAGGCGGTCCGGTACGTGGACCTGCACGTCGACGTGGTGAAGGGCCCTGACGGGGAGGTCCGCCGGGTGGACGACGACGAGCTCGATGCGGCCGTCGAGGCGGGCCGGGTCTCGTCGGCGCTGGCCGAGCGCGCCCGAACGGTCGCCGCGTCGATCGAGAGCGCGCTGTAGAGGGGTTCGAGGCTGCCGTTGGCGAGTCCCTCGCTCCGGAACACCTGGTTCACCTCGAGAGCCGATTACCCGGATCCCGGAGAATGCGTACGCATAACACGAAGTACTGTCTAGGTGCTACTACCATGCCAGTCGTCGCCGCCATCGACCGCACGGACCGGGCGAGGTCGGTCATCGAACGGGCGAAGGTCCTCGCCGACGATGCGTCGCTCGAGCTCCACGTCGTCCACGTCGGTGAATCGACGGTTCCGCACTACAAGGGGGGCTACGAACCGACGGGCGCGGAGGTCATCTCCAGGCAGAAGGCGAAAGGGATCGCCCGGGACATCGGCCGGGACGTCCTCGGTGAAGACGGGTTCCGGCCCGTGGGGTTACAGGGAGATCCGGCCTCGGCGATCCTCGAATACGCCTCAGAGCACGATGCTGCGTACATCGTCGTTAGCGCGCGAAAGCGGTCACCACTCAAACAGACCGTCTTCGGGAGCGTCACGCAGGGACTGTTGTTGAACGCGGACCGACCGGTCGTCTCGATCCCGCCCGACACGGCCTGACTGGCAGGAACTTCCCCCTACCGAGTTTTTATAACCTTCCGCAGAGGTGTGATAGATACTATCACAGGGGACGATCGAGATATGTTCCACGCTATCGAGCGCCAGGATGGATCCGGGCGGAGGCATCGATGAACGGCCGACCGTCGACTGGTGAGTCCGACGCGTGATCCTCGGCGTCCCGACCGAGACGGACCCCGGAGAGACCCGCGTGGCGGTCGTACCGCCCGTCGCCGCCACCCTCGTCGAGGAGGGCTACGAGGTCTGCGTGGCCTCGGGGGCTGGCGAACGGTCGGACTGGTCGGATGACGACTACCGCGACGCCGGCTGCGAGATCGTCGCCGACCGCGAGGCCGTGTTCGAACGGGCGGACATCGTCGCCCACGTCACCGGGCTCGCGGCCGCGGCGGACGACGACGTCGATCGCTACCGCGAGGAGCAGATCGTCGTCGGGCAGCTCGGCCCCTACGACCTCGACGAGGAGCTGGCGCTGCTCGCCGACCGCGGCGTCACCGCGTTCGCCCTGGAGCTGATGCCCCGGATCAGCCGCGCCCAGAGCATGGACGCGCTCTCGTCGATGGCCAGCATCGGGGGCGACAAGTCGGCGATCGTCGCCGCCGAGCGGCTCCCGAAGATGTTCCCGTTGCAGATGACCGCCGCGGGCACCGTCCAGCCCGCGGAGGTGTTCGTCATCGGCGCCGGCGTGGCCGGGCTGCAGGCCATCGCGACCGCCGACCGCCTCGGGGCTGCGGTCCGGGGATACGACATCCGCCTGGAGGTCAAACAGGAGGTCGAGAGCCTCGGGGCCGACTTCGTCGAACTCGACCTCGAGACCGAGGGCACCGGCGACGAGCAGGGCTACGCCCAGGAGATGGACGAGGAGTTCTATCGCCAGCAGCGAAAGGCGCTCACCAGGGTCGTGGGCGAATCCGACGTCGTCATCACGACGGCGGCGATCCCCGGTCGACCCGCGCCTGAACTCGTCACGACGGAGATGGTGGAGGGGATGGACCCGGGCTCCATCGTCATCGACCTCGCCGCGGCGACCGGTGGCAACTGCGACCTGACGGTCCCCGACGAGACGGTCGAGCACGCCGGCGTGGAGATCTACGGGCCGACGAACCTGCCAGCGACCGTGGCACACCACGCGAGCCAGCTCTACGCCAACAACGTTCGCAACTTCCTGCAGAACCTGTTCCAGGGGGACGGACGGACCCTCGACGTCGACGACGAGGTCGTGGACGCGACGATGCTCACCCACGATGGCGAGATCCGCTGGGTCCATCCGGCCGATCGCGAGGAGGAATCGGCAGATGCAACGGATTCAGACGATGACGACGCCGGATCGGCCGCCGATGGAGATTCAGACACCGAGGCACCTGACGAGGGGGCAGAGACCGATGACTGACTTCATCACCAACGTCACGCTGTTCGTGCTGGCGGCGTTCCTCGGCTACTCCGTGATCACGAAGATCCCGGCGACGCTGCACACGCCGCTCATGTCCGGTGCCAACGCGATAACGGGCATCACGCTCGTCGGGGCCGTCGTCGTCGCCGGCTCCGGGGCGACGACGTTCGCGACCGTCCTCGGCTTCGTCGCGGTCGTGATGGCGACGGTCAACGTCGTCGGCGGCTATCTGGTGAGCCACTTCATGCTGGAGGACTTCCACGGAGGGGGCCGCCGCGATGGTTGAGGTGCTCTCCGAGCAGGTCGTCCGGCTCGCCTACCTCCTGTCTGCGGTGCTGTTCATCCAGGGACTCCGCGACATGACCCACCCCCGGACCGCCGTCCGTGGGAACCTCGTCTCCGCGGTCGGGATGCTGATCGCCGTCGGCGTCACCGTGCTGTGGTTCGAGATCATCTCGCCGGTCGTCCTCATCGGCGGGCTGATCGTCGGTGGTCTGGTCGGTGCCTGGTTGGCGGTGCGGGTCGAGATGACGCAGATGCCCCAGCTCGTCGGCGTGTTCAACGGCTTCGGCGGCGGGGCCTCCGCGCTGGTCGCCGGGGCCGAGCTCGTGGAGTTCCAGGCCGCCGCCGGGGGGTCGTTCCCGCTCGAGCTGGCCGTCGCGGCGGCCGTCTCGGGCATCATCGGTGCGGTCACGCTGTTCGGCAGCATGGTCGCCGCCGGGAAGCTCCACGGGGTCATCTCGACCGGGGCGGTCCGGTACAGCGGCGAGCACGCCGTCAAGGCCGCGTTGCTCCTCGTCGCCGTCGTCGCGGGGATCTACCTGGTGGTCCAGCCGGACCTGCTGTCGGCGTACCTGCACGCGGCGTGGGTCCCGCCGTACTGGGTGCTCATCCTCGCCGCCTCGGTCCTCGGCGTGATGCTGGTGATCCCCATCGGCGGTGCCGACATGCCGGTCGTCATCGCCCTGTTGAACTCCTACTCCGGCCTGGCCGCCGCAGGGACCGGGTTCGTCCTGAACAACACGGCGCTGATCATCGCCGGCACCCTCGTCGGGGCGGCCGGGATGATCCTGACGGTCATCATGTGCGACGCGATGAACCGGTCGCTGACGAACGTGCTGTTCGGTGGCTTCGGCGAGGTGGCCACCCCCGAGGAGATGGACGAGATCTACGAGGGGAACATCACCGAAACGTCCCCCGAGGAGCTCGAGATGCTCCTGGACACCGCCGGGCGTGTCGTGATCGTGCCCGGGTACGGGATGGCCGTCGCGCAGGCCCAGCACGCCGTCGCGGAGCTGGCAGAGCTGCTCGATGCCGACGGCGTGGACGTCGCGTTCGGCATCCACCCCGTCGCCGGGCGGATGCCCGGCCACATGAACGTCCTGCTCGCCGAGGCCGACGTCCCTTACGACATGATGAAGGAACTCACGGAGATCAACCCGACGTTCTCGCAGACCGACGTCGTCATCGTCATCGGTGCCAACGACGTCGTCAACCCGCTGGCGAACGAGGACGACTCCAGCCCCATCTCGGGGATGCCCGTCCTGAACGTCGGCGAGGCCGACACCGTCATCGTCAACAAGCGGAGTCTGAGCCCCGGATTCTCCGGGATCCCGAACCCCCTGTTCGCGCGGGCCAACACCTACATGTTGTTCGGCGACGGCAAGGAGTCGATGCAGGACGTCGTCAACGAGTACAAGGACTCCCGCTGACCGAGACCATCTGTCGTGGCAGTTCTTCTCGTGCCCGATACCAGGGATACGCCGCGTTGAATACGACCGATCGGTGTTGACCGGACGATGGTGGGTGTTGACCGGACGATGGTGGGTGTTGACCGGACGATGGTGGGTGTTGACCGGACGATGGTGGGTGCTCACCGAACGATGGTGGGTGCTCACCGAACGATGGTGACGGGAACCGGCGCGCGTCGGGTGACCGTCTCGGCCACGCTCCCCAGCAGGACGCGTGAGGTACGGGACCGCCCGTGGCTGCCCATGACGATGTGGTCCACCTCGGCGTCCTCGGCGTACTCGATGATCGCCCGCGCCTCCCGACCCCGTTCGTAGGCGATGGCGTGGTCCGCACGTACCGAGACGCCGGCGGCCTCCCCCGTCTCGACGTACTCGTCGAGGAAGGCGGTCGCCTCCGCGACCCGTTGCTCGAACTCGGAGTCCGGCTGGTCCGCGCCGGCCTCCAGTCCGGTCCGGTGGCCGGCCTCGGGCGGGTCGAGGACGTACAGCAGCGTCAGTTCGGCGTCGGGGAAGGCCTCGAGGGCGTACTCGAACGCGCGCTCCGCCTGCACGGAACCGTCCATCGGGACGAGGATGTCGTCGATCATTCCGCGTCGATACGGTCTCGAGCCCTATAACGTCCGGTCGTCGTTCGGGGAGCGGATGTCACCACGTCGACCTGCTCCCTCGGGGGGAGAGATCAGCATCGAATCACTGCGTCAGCGTCGCGACCTACGTCGATCGGTCGTCCTCGCAGTCGCGCAGCCACCGGGCCAGCGCGGCCAACCCGAGACCGGCGCCCACGCCGACGAGCCCCGCCAGCGGGCCCATCCCGGCGCCGAACCCCTCCGACCCCGACTCGACCGGGTCCGCCGGGTCCGGGAAGGCGTAGACGGCCGCCCCCTGGAGCGGGTCGTCCCGCGAGGGGTCCCGCCAGCTGCTCGCGAGGACCGAGTCGGGCCCCCGCTGGGCGGTCCAGAAGCTCGTCGTCGCCTCGTCTCGCCAGTGGGCGTACTCCACGGGAGCGGCCGGGTCGCTCACGTCGTGGACCTTCACGCCGCCGCGGTACCACGACGTGTAGAGCCGGTCGCCGACGAAGTCGAAGTTGTGGGAGGTCGTCCAGACGCCGTCGGCGGTCGCGTCGGACGTCGGCGGGACCTCGATCCGGGCGAGCCGCTGGGCGTCGCCCAGGTACGTGTCGCCGACGTGACGGCCGCCACCGTCCGGGTCACCGTCGTCGGCGCCGGTTCCCGTGTCATCCCCTCCGGCGCCGCCATCATCCGTTCCGTCGCGGTCGAGGTCCGTCTCCCAGATCTCGACGGCGCCCAGCTCGCTCGCCGGGGCGTCGGCCTCTCCGGTCCACGCCTCCTCGTTGATCGCCACGCGGTCGCTCCCCTCGACCCCGCGCTGTGGCATGGCGAAGTGGTCGTTGCCCGGGAGCCGGTAGCGCGCCTCCCGGCGTTCGATCGCGCCGCCGATCTCGGCCTGCTCGTCCGGATCGAGGACGCGGAACCCGACCAGGGGTTCGGGCTCGGTCGGGTCGGAGACGTCGACCAGCCACGTCCCCCCGTTCCAGTAAGAGCAGTAGGCGACGTCGTCCTCGACCCAGACGTCGTGGAGCATGAAGAGGTGCGGGTAGACGTCTGCCCACCGCTCGTCGGCGTCGACGATCGACCACCGGCCGACCTCCTCGCCGGAGGCGACGTCGACGCAGACCAGCGGGTTCCGTTCGCCGTCGTTGCCGCAGAGGTACAGCGTCTCGCCGTCGACGTCGAGGTTGTGGTTGAAGAAGTCGGTCTCGTGGGTCAGGACCTCCTCCGGGTCGGCCGGGTCGGAGACGTCGAACACCATCGCGGCGTAGGGGACCTCGCGGTCGGTGGGGTTTGCGGGCCCGCCGATCGCGTAGTGGTCGCCGCCGACCTTGCCGTCCCAGACGTCCTCGAGGGGGCCGTCGGGGTGGTCCTCCATGAGCCCGCGGCGCTCGGCGAGGACCTGAAGGTCGGACGGGTCGCTCACGTCGACGGTCGCGAAGCCGTCGGTCGTCGCGACGTAGGCGACCTCGCCGTCGACGACGAGTTCCTTCGCACCGGGGAGTTCGAGCCGATCGAGGGGTTCGAAGTCCCCCGAGGCGGCCGCGACGCCGTCGCTGGTCGACACCGCCCCGACCAGGCCGGCGAGGGCCGCTATCCCACCGCCGGTCAGCATCTCGCGCCGTCGCACACCCGGCTCTATGCCACCCGGCGGCCTATTCGTTTCGACCGACCCTGGCGAGGGGTCCTCTGCAGGCCTGTTCGGTGCCACGGTCTGGCCGCATTACCGGCGTGCTCTCCGTGCCATCCACCGCGTTCCCATCGCGCGTTGGTTTGCCGGATTCTTCGGGATTCAACGCGTCCTCGGGGTCGGCTCGGAGGGGTCCAACCGCGTCACGGGCTTGTGCACGATAGGTATCCGCAGAGAAAACCTCGGTGACGACAACGCTTTTCTCCCTGTGAGTCATTGACTAACTACCCCGGTCGAGGAGATGTACGAAGCCGAGATCCACCTCCAGCAGGAGAAGGACTGCGTCCTCTCGGAGCTGTCGCGCGACTACCGGGAGCCGGTCGACGTCGAGATCGAGGCGCTTCACGATGGGATGGTCACCTTCGTCATCCACGCCGAGGACCGGGTCGACGCGTTCCACCGGCAGCTCGCAGATGCGGAGGCCGTCGAGCACCTCGAGGAACTCGGCGACGGGGCCCTACTGGTGACGAAGTCGTCGTGTGGGGCCTACAACGCCGTCTACGGGAACCACGGCATCCTCCGTCGGTCGACGCACATCTCCCACGAGCGCCGCATCTACGACGTGCTGGCGTTCGACCACGAACACGTCAGGGACATCGTCCTGCAGTTCAAGCAGATCGGGACGGTGACCCTCGGGCGGCTGGAGGAAGTAGGCGACGAGAATCCGACGCTGACCGACCGGCAACTGGAGGTCGTCGAGTTCGCGCTCGACCGCGGCTACTACGACTGGCCCCGGGAGCGTGCGGGCGACGAACTCGCGGACGAACTCGACATCAGCCGGCCGACCTTCCTCGAGCACCTCCGGAAGGCCGAACGGAAACTGCTGTGGAACGCCGTCCGTAGCGAGCGGCGGAAACGGTAGCAGCCGCCCACCTCTGGTCCTCCATCGTTTTCAGTTCCACCGCCGGTTCAACCGGAAAGGGCGGCCAGGTGGTCGAGCACCTCGTCGGTCGTCACGACGTCGCCGTACTTCGCGTCGATGTCGAGGAGGTTGGCGCGGTGTGGCCCCTCCGCCCGGTCACCGACGGCGTCGGCCGGGACGAGCGTCCGGTAGCCGTGCTGGAGGCCGTCCACGGCGGTCGCGCGGACGCACCCGCTGGTGGTCAGCCCCGCGACCACGAGGGTGTCGACGCCGTCGGTCGTGAGCTCCGTCTCGAGGTCGGTCCCGAAGAAGGCGCTGGCGTACTTCTTGAGGATGACCCGTTCGTCGTCGACGGGCGCGACGCGATCGTCCACGGCCACCTCCTCGGTCCCGAGTCGGAGCTCTCGGAGCGCCGGCACCTTCTCGACGAACACGCCTGCGTCGCCGTAGGACTCCTCGTATGCCACCGTGGTGAAGTACCGCGGGAGGTCACGATCCCGGAACGCCTCGAGCAGTCTCGCGACGCTTTCGACGACGTCGTCGACGTCCGACCCGAGGTTCGACTCGGGGTCGGTGAACGCGTTGACGACGTCGACGACGAGTAGCACCGGGTGGTCGCCGAAGCCCACGTCCCGGCTGAACTCGCGCTCCTCGTACAGTTCCGCGGTCGTGTCGATCCAGTCGAGGTCGGTCATCGTGGGGTAGGGTGTGTGTCGGTGGTGGGGCGTCTCCCGGTGGTGGGGCGTCTCCCGGTGGTGGGGCGTCTCCCGGTGGTGGGGCGTCTCCCGGTGGTGGGGCGTCTCCCGGTGGTGGCCCCCGTTTCGGCGGGTTTACGCCCGTGTCTGGGTGGTTGGACGGTCACCGGTTCCGGCTGTCGAACCTCCGTCGCTCCGCTGCGATCGTCTCCGAGAGTTCCTCGTAGTCGGGGAGCGGCCCGAAGTCGAACTGGTCGCCGTCCTCGCGCCCGTCGCGGATCGCTGCCCGCTGCTCCTCGGTCGCGGCCTCGTCGACCCGGCCGTCCTCGACGACGACACCGTACGCCTCGCGGGCGGCGTCCACGGAGATCAGCCCCCGGCGGACCTCGGTCGCGACGAGCTCCGGGTCCCGGTCGAGGGGGTCGCCGAGCCCGCCGCCACCGGCGGTCTCGAACACCAGCCTGTCACCTTCCCCGACGGTGAAGTTCTCCACCTTCGAGGGGAGCTCCTCGACGGTGCCGTCGGCGCGGACGATCCGCTTGTCGCTCGCGCTGGCGTGCCTGCCGCCGTCGACCCCCCAGGGGTAGGTGTGGGCGCGGTCGTCCTGGAAGGTGATGGCGCCGGGCTCCTCGAAGGTGTAGACCCGGCTGATGCCGTGGCCACCACGGAACTCGCCGGCGCCGCCCGTGTCGGCGCG
>SLIW01000205.1 GCA_007135435.1 Natronomonas sp. | reverse complement strand
GGCGCCGCCGCTGCCGACGGGAGCGTCTACCGCAACGACGACATCGTCTCGCGCCTCGGCATCCCAGAGTCGTACGTCGCCGAGGAACAACGGCGCGCCGCCGCGACGGCCCGCGAGAAGGAGGCCACCTACCGGTCGGATGGGCCACCGGACCTGGCGGGCAAGCGGGTCGTGGTCGTCGACGACGGGCTGGCGACCGGTGCGACCGCCATCGCCTGTCTCCGGATGGCGCGGGCGGCCGGGGCCGCCGAGGTGACGCTGGCGGTACCCGTCGGCGCGCCCGAGGCGGTCCGAGCGGCCGAACGCGAGGCCGACGCGGTGGTGGTCCTCGAGACCCCGGCGCGGTTCGGTGCGGTTGGCGCCCACTACCGTGACTTCGCCCAGGTCTCCGACGAGGAGGCGATGGATTACCTGGACTGGTAGCGCCGAGCTGGCCGTTCGTGGACTGGGTTTATAAAGGGGGTCCGACGGACGTCGGCTGGTCGTCGGACGATCGGGCGTGAACCCGGCGTCGTTTCTCGATTTTGTGGGTCGAGCGGGCCGGGACGGTTCACCAAATAGCAACAAGATTTATAGTCAAGAAGGACGGACATATATGATAGTATCGGTGGTATCCCCGCCGCGTCCACCCCCTACCCTGACCGTTCCGATCCCCGTGAACGGTGGCGTCCGGCGCCGGGTATGGTAGGCGTACGCGTGGCACACCGCCGAGCCCGGCCTGACGGCCTGCCCGGCGCCGCCGGGCGAGACGCGTGCGCGTCTCCGTGATAGAATGAGTGATATGGAATCCCTCGCGGAACTCAGCAAGGAGTACAGGAACTCGATCCCGTCGGACCTGCGCGAGACCCGGTCGTTCGACTGGTACCTCGAAACGCTGTACGACGACCCGAAGGTCGCCCGCAACGCCCACCAGCGCGTCGCGGACATGTTCGACTACTACGGCACGACCTACGACGAGGACGCCGGGGTGGTCGAGTACACCCTCGCCGCCGAGGACCCGCTCGGGGACGGCGAGAACACCTTCTACGGTCGGGTGATCCACGAGGCGATCCACGAGTTCGTGAACAAGGTGAAGTCCGGCGCCCGCGGGCTGGGCCCGGAGAACCGGATCAAGCTCATGCTCGGGCCGGTCGGCTCGGGCAAGTCCGACTTCGACCGGCAGGTCCGCCGGTACTACGAGGACTACACGGCCCGCGACGAGGGCCGGATGTACACCTTCCGGTGGACGGGGCTGTGCGACGTCCTCCACGACCAGGACCCCGCCGACGACCTGGTCCGGTCTCCGATGAACCAGGACCCGCTCGTGTTGCTCCCCGTCGACCAGCGCCAGCGGGTCGTCGACGACCTCAACGAGCGGCTCGACGCGCCCTACACCATCCGCAACGAGCAGGCGCTCGACCCCGCCAGCGAGTACTACCTGGACAAGCTGCTGGAGTACTACGACGACGACCTCCAGGCGGTCCTCGAGAACCACGTCGAGGTGGTCCGGCTGCTCGCCGACGAGAACAAGCGACAGGCCATCGAGACCTTCGAGCCGAAGGACAAGAAGAACCAGGACGAGACCGAGCTGACCGGCGACGTCAACTACTCGAAGATCGCCGTCTACGGCGAGTCCGACCCGCGCGCGTTCGACTACTCCGGGGCGTTCTGCAACGCCAACCGCGGCATCTTCTCCGGCGAGGAGCTGCTCAAGCTACAGCGCGAGTTCCTCTACGACTTCCTGCACGCCACCCAGGAGCAGACGATCAAGCCGAAGAACAACCCCCGGATCGACATCGACCAGGTGATCGTCGGCCGGACCAACATGCCGGAGTACCGCGACAAGAAGGGCGACGAGAAGATGGAGGCGTTCAACGACCGGACCAAGCGGATCGACTTCCCGTACGTGCTCCAGTACGAGGAGGAGTCGAGGATCTACCGCAAGATGCTCAACAACGCCGACGTGCCGGACATGCACGTCGAGCCCCATACCCTGGAGATGGCGGGGCTCTTCGGCGTCCTGACGCGGATCCGCGAGCCCGACGGCGGGACCGTCTCGATCGTCCAGAAGGCCAAGGCGTACAACGGCGAGATCGACGAGGCCGACGACATCGACGTGAAGAAGCTCCGGGACGAGGCCGCCGAGACCGCCGACATCGGCGAGGGCATGGACGGGGTCTCCCCCCGGTTCATCGGCGACGAGATCGCCGAGGCCATCATGGACTCGATGCACCGCGGTCGGGGGTTCCTCTCGCCGCTGACGACGTTCAACCACCTCGAGGAGAACCTCGAGAACCACGGATCGATCCCCCAGGAAAACTTCGAGGAGTACTACCGATACCTGGAGCTCGTCCGAGAGGAGTACAAGGAGCGGGCGATCGAGGACGTCCGCCACGCCCTGGCGTACGACCTCGACGAGATCCAGCGGCAGGGCGAGAAGTACATGGACCACGTGATGGCCTACATCGACGACGACACCGTCGCGGACGAGATAACCGGCCGCGAGCAGGAGCCCGACGAGAAGTTCCTCCGGGACGTCGAGGAGAAGCTCAGCGTCCCCGAGGACCGCAAGGACGACTTCCGCCAGGAGGTCGCCAACTGGGTCTCCCGGCGGGCCCGCGGCGGCGAGACGTTCGAGCCACAGGACAACGACCGGCTGCGCCGGGCCCTCGAGCGGAAGCTGTGGGAGGACAAGAAGCACAACATCAACTTCTCGGCGCTGGTCTCTTCCGGCGAGCTCGACGACGACGAGCGCAACGCCTGGGTCGACGCCCTCGAGGAGCAGGGTTACAGCACGGAGGGCGCCAAGGAGGTCCTCGAGTTCGCCGGTGCCGAGGTGGCCAAGGCCGAGATGGAAGACGAGTGAGATGAGCGGCCAGGAGGAGCCCGACCCGCGGGACGGCGCGGATGCAGCCAGCGAGCGGACCGACGGTGGGTCGTCGAGCGAGCACGGACCCAAAGGCGGCTCGACGCCCGAGCGGACCGACGGTGGGTCGTCGATCGAGCGGAGCGGCGAGGCGTACATCGCCAGCGCCGACGAGGCCCTGCGGGAGACCTACGAGCCGCCGATGTCGCTCCCCGAGTACGTCGAGACGCTCTTCGAGAACCCCGGCTCGGCCGCCCACGCCTCCAAGTACCTGCTGGAGGCCATCGAGGCGGCCGGCACCCGGACGGTCGTCGAGGAGGGCGAGCACACCGAGCGCTACCGCTTCTTCGACGATCCGCACAACGACGGCGAGCACGCCATCCTCGGCAACACGGAGGTGCTCAACGCGCTGATCGACGACCTGCGGTCGATCGCGGCGCGGCGGGGCAAGGACGAGAAGATCCTCTGGCTAGACGGGCCCACCGCGACCGGCAAGTCCGAGCTGAAGCGCTGTCTGATCAACGGCCTCCGGGAGTACTCGAAGACCGACGCGGGCCGCCGCTACACGATCGAGTGGAACGTCGCGGGGGCGGGCGACTCGCCGGGCATGACCTACGGCGACTCGCCGGCGCCCGACGAGGACGACTGGTACCCCTCGCCGGTGCAGGCACACCCGCTGTCGGTCTTCCCCGAGGAGGTCCGCGACCGGCTCCTGGAGGCACTCAACGACGAGCTCGACGACCACATCCCGCTGTACCTCGAGACGCGGCTCGACCCGTTCAGCCGGGAGGCCTACGACTACCTCGAGGAGCAGTACCGCCGCCGCGGTGCGGACGCCCTCTTCTCGGCGGTGGCCGACGACCAGCACCTGCGGGTGAAGAACTTCGTGGTCGACGTCGGCCACGGCATCGGCGTCCTCCACAGCGAGGACGACGGCTCGCCGAAGGAGCGACTCGTCGGCTCCTGGATGACGGGGATGCTCCAGCGGCTCGACTCCCGCGGCCGGAAGAACCCGCAGGCGTTCTCCTACGACGGCGTGCTCTCGCAGGGCAACGGCCTCCTGACCGTCGTCGAGGACGCCGCCCAGCACGCGGACCTGCTCCAGAAGCTGCTGAACGTCCCCGACGAGGGGACCGTCAAGCTCGACAAGGGCATCGGGATGGACATCGACACCCAGCTGGTCATCATCTCGAACCCGGACCTCGAGGCCCAGCTCAACCAGCACGCCGAACGCCAGGGCTCCGACCCGCTGAAGGCGCTCAAGCGCCGCCTCGACAAGCACGAGTTCGCCTACCTGACCAACCTCTCGCTGGAGGCGGAGCTGCTGCGGCGCGAGCTCACCAACGAGACCGAGATCTGGGAGGCGGACAGCTACGACCGCCTCGAGGACCTGATGCGCGAGCCGGTCACCATCTCGGTCCGTGGACCGCAGGGGACCGTCCGCGACCGGGAGCTGGCGCCCCACGCCGTCGAGGCCGCGGCCCTCTACGCCGTCGCCACGAGACTGGACGCCGAGAGCCTGCCCCCCGGGCTCGACCTCGTCGACAAGGCGCTCGTCTACGACCGCGGCTACCTGCAGGACGGCGACGAGCGGCGCTACGAGGAGGAGTTCGACTTCGGCGACCCCGAGGAGGGCAGGAGCGGCATCCCCGTCACCTACACGCGGGACGTCATCGCCGACCTGCTGCACGACGAGACCGACCGCCACCACGCGGAGCTGCCGGTCGAGGACGTCATCATGCCCCGGGACGTGCTGAACGCGATGGCCGACGGGCTGGACGCCGCACCGGTCTTCTCGGGGTCGGAGCGCACCGAGTACGAGAACCGGCTGGTGCCGGTCAAGAACCACGTCTTCGGCCGCCAGGAGGACGACGTCGTCGACGCCATCATGCGCGACAAGCGGGTCGACGAGTCCACCGTCGAGGAGTACATCGAGCACGTCTACGCGTGGGTCGAGGGCGAGCAGCTCACCAACGACCGCGGGGAGGAGGTCGAGCCGGACCCGCTCCGGATGAAGGTCTTCGAGATCGAGCACCTGGGCCGCTTCGACGAGGACGACTACGACGGCGCCGACCCGACCGAGGGCGTCAGGGAGTTCCGCGCCGAGAAGGTCATCACGGCGCTCAACCGCCACGCCTGGCGCAACCGCGACGACGACTTCCGGGTCTCCGACGTCGACCCGCGGGAGATCCCCGTCATCGAGACCGTCCTCGGGAGCCACGACTGGGACGACGTCCGGCGGACCTACGAGGATCTCGACCCCGCCCAGTGGGACGACCCGCCCTCGGGCACCGAGACAGAGGCGGTCAAGGAACGGACCATCGAGAACATGTGCGAGATGTTCGGGTACTCCGCCGCCTCGGCGGAGCTGACGAGCCGCCACGTCATGGGGCAGGTGAGCTACCGATGGGACTGAGGGACGACCTCGACCGGTTCCGCGAGGTCGGCGAGGCGAAGCGACAGGACCTCTCGGAGTTCATCCAGTACGGTGACCTCGGTCAGTCGCGACCCGACGAGGTGCGCATCCCGATCAAGATCGTCGACCTCCCGGAGTTCGTCTACGACCCCCGCGACAAGGGCGGCGTCGGCCAGGGCGGTGACGGGACGCCGGACGTGGGCGACCCGGTCGGCCGGCCACAGCCCGGCTCGGGCGACGGCGACGAAGACGGCGACGGGGACGAGCCCGGCGAGGAGGGCGCCGAGCACGAGTACTACGAGATGGACCCCGAGGAGTTCGCCCAGGAGCTCGACGAGGAGCTCGGCCTGGACCTCGAGCCCAAGGGCAAGAAGGTGGTCGAGGAGACCGAGGGGGACTTCACCGACATCACCCGGACGGGCCCCGCCTCGACCCTGGACTTCGAACGGCTGTTCAAGGAGGGCCTCAAGCGGAAGCTGGCGATGGCGTTCGACGAGGACTACGTCCGGGAGGCGCTCCGGGTCGACGGCTGGGGGCCGGCGACCGTCTTCGAGTGGGCCCGCGAGAAGCACCTGCCGGTCTCGCGGGCGTGGATCGACGACGCCTACGAGTCGATCCCGGCCGACGAGCGCTCCCGGTGGGACTCCATCGAGGAGATGGAGGCGAACGTCGACCGCGAGACGACCGCGGCGCGCATCCGCCGCGAGGGGATCGACGAGATCCCGTTCCGGCGGGAGGACGAGCGGTACCGCTACCCCGAGATCGTCGAGGAGCGCGAGAAGAACGTCGTCGTCGTCAACATCCGCGACGTCTCGGGGTCGATGCGGCAGTCGAAGCGCGAGCTCGTCGAGCGGACGTTCACGCCGCTGGACTGGTACCTCACGGGCAAGTACGACAACGCCGAGTTCGTCTACATCGCCCACGACGCCGAGGCGTGGGAGGTCGACCGCGAGGAGTTCTTCGGCATCCGCAGCGGCGGCGGCACGCGGATCTCGAGCGCCTACGAGCTGGCCGCGGAGGTGCTCGCGGAGCGCTACCCCTGGAGCGAGTGGAACCGGTACGTCTTCGCGGCCGGCGACTCCGAGAACTCCTCGAACGACACGGAGAAGCAGGTGATCCCGCTGATGGAGGAGATCCCGGCGAACCTCCACGCCTACGTCGAGACCCAGCCGTCCGGCAACGCCATCAACGCCACCCACGCCCAGGAGGTCGACGACCACTTCGGCGACAGCGACGAGGTCGCCGTGGCCTACGTCCAGCGACCGGAGGACGTCGTCGACGCCATCTACACGATCCTCAGCACGGAGGCGGAGTCAGCATCCCCATGAGCACCGACGACCGGATCCAGAAGCAGCGCATCGCCGCCGGCCTCGCGGAGCCAGCCCGCGAGGCGCGGGCCCTCGCGCGGAAGCTGGGCCTCGAGCCCTTCGAGGTGAACTACTGGGTCGTCGACTACGAGGAGATGAACGAGCTCATCGCCTACGGGGGCTTCCAGACCCGCTACCCCCACTGGCGGTGGGGGATGAGCTACGACCGCCAGCGCAAGCAGCGGCAGTTCCTCGGCGGGAAGGCCTTCGAGATCGTCAACAACGACGACCCGTCGAACGCCTTCCTGCAGGCGTCGAACGACCTGGCCGACCAGAAGGCGGTCATCACCCACGTCGAGGCGCACGCGGACTTCTTCCGGAACAACGAGTGGTTCCGGATGTTCGGCTCGTCGCCGGACGCGGCGGCGATGCTCGAGCGCCACGCCGAGACCATCGACGAGTACATGCGGGACCCCGAGGTCTCCCGGGAGGACGTCGAGGAGTGGATCGACCACGTCCTGTGTCTCGAGGACAACATCGACCAGCACGAGCCGTTCTCGACGACCGAGGAGTGGGTCGTCGAGTCCTCGACCTCCGCGGACCTCGCGGAGAAGCTCGAGGAGCTCGACCTCTCCGAGGAGGTCCGCCGGGAGGTGTTCGACCAGGAGTGGCTCGAGCAGATGGACGCCGACGACGATGGGCCGACCTTCCCCTCCGAGCCGGAGAAGGACCTCCTGGCGTTCCTGCGGGCACACGGGAAGGCCTACGACGAGGACTCCGGCAAGGCAGTCGACTACGAGGAGTGGCAACGGGAGGTGCTCGAGCTCCTGCGACGGGAGGCGTACTACTTCGCCCCCCAGAAGATGACGAAGGTGATGAACGAGGGGTGGGCAGCCTACTGGGAGTCGACGATGATGTCGGGCGAGGCCTTCGCCGGTCCCGACGAGTTCGTCTCCTACGCCGACCACATGGCCCAGGTGCTGGGCTCGCCGGGGCTGAACCCCTACAAGCTCGGCCTCGAACTGTGGCAGTACGTCGAGAACCGTCGGAACCGCCGGGAGGTGGTCGAACACCTGCTCCGCGTCGAGGGGGTGACCTGGCGGAACTTCGCCGACACGGTCGATCTGGACGCGGTCCTCGACGCGCTGGAGCCCGACCCGGTGGTCGACGACCCCGTCGGCCACCTCGACGAGCTCGACCCCGCCGACCCGCGGATCGACGCCGAGACGCTCGAGCGTGCCCGCGAGGGCGACCCTGACCTCGACCTCGAGCGGTACCCCTGGAAGCTGCTGACCACCCAGGGGCTGGCCGAGCGGCACTACTCGCTCGTCCTGGCGCAGAACCGCGGGTTCCTCAAGCGGATCGGCCAGGCCGAGCTCGAGCGGATCTCGCGGTACCTCTTCGACACGACGCGGTACGCGTCGGTCGAGCAGGCGGTGTCGGACGTCGACCGGACCGCCGGGTGGGACCGGATGCTCGAGGTCCGCGAGAGCCACAACGACGTGACCTTCCTCGACGAGTTCCTCACCGACGAGTTCGTCGACGAGAACGACTACTTCACCTACGAGTACACCCACACGACGCGGGACTTCCGGGTGACGTCCACCGACGCCGAGGACGTCAAGAAGAAGCTGATGCTGCAGTTCACCAACTTCGGCAAGCCGACCGTCGCTGTGGTCGACGGCAACTTCCGGAACCGCAACGAGTTGCTGTTGGCCCACCACTACAACGGCGTTCAGCTTGACCTGAACCAGGCCAAGAAGACCCTCGAACGCGTCTTCGAGCTGTGGGGCCGGCCGGTGGCGCTGAAGACCGTCGTCAAGGAGCTCGACGAACACGAGATCGAGGTCGCCCGGCGCCGCGACCGCGAGCCCGAACCCACAGAGCGTGGCAAGCTCATCCGCTTCGACGGCGAGTCCTTCGAGGAGGAGAGCCTCGGCGACGAGGAGATCGCCGACATCATGGCCTCCGACGTCGACTACGACACGAAACCGGACGACTGGCTGTGAGTCGGGCCGTTCCGATCGCCGAGGATCCGCACGAGCGGGGCCGTCGGGCGTCTAGGCAACCGCTCGTGGTTGGGAGAGGGGGTCGCTCGTGGTTGGGAGAGGGGTCGAGAGTGGGCGTGAGAGCACGTCGAACGTGACGGTCGAGGCATCGATCGTGATGAACCAGGCGACGAACGAGTCGTGACCATGAACCGGACCAGGGTCGCAAGCGGCTCGGTCCGTTTCCGTCCCCTACGGAATCGATGGGACCAGGAGATACTTTCTTGTCGTCGCGCTCTGAAGACCGGCTGTGCTCACGATCGCGGAACCCCGGGGGGTAGCGCGGGGGCTCGAGGAGGGGGAGATTCACGACGTCCTGCGGAACGATCGGCGCCGGCTGGCGATCGAGGTGCTCAAAGAGGAGGGTGGCGAGGCGTCGGTACGGGACCTGGCCGAGGAGGTCGCCGCACGGGAGACGGGGGAGGCGCCGGCGCCGCGGAACAAGCGCCAGTCGGTCTACGTCTCCCTCCACCAGACCCACCTGCCGAAGCTCGACGACCTCGACATCGTCGACTACGACCCCGACGAGCAGCAGGTGACCCTGGAGGCGGGCGTCCAGGAGGTGGAGGTGTTCATGGAGGTCGTCCCCCGCTACGGGGTCACCTGGGGCGAGTTCACCTTCGGCCTGGCGCTGCTGGGGCTGGCGACCACGCTGGCGGTGCTCGTCGGCGTCCCCCGCCTCTCGTCGCTGCACCTCGGGGCGCTGGTGGCCGGCATCTTCGTCCTCCAGCTGGTCGCGTCGGCCCACCACGTGGTGACCACCCAGGACCAAACCGTCCTCCAGCGGATCCGCGAGTGACCCGAGGCCGAGACCCGTGACCGAACCCGATCCCGAATCCGACCCTGATTCCGATCCCGAATCTGCCCCCGATCCCGATTCGGCCCCCGATCCCGATTCGACCGCGAGCTTCGTGGTCTCGACCGACAGGCGGACGCAGGCCGTCGACGTGACGGATCGCGTCGAGGCCGTCCTCCCCGCCGAGGCCCAGGGGACGGCGACCGTCTTCGTCCGTCACACGACCGCTGGCGTGGCAGTCAACGAGGCCGAACCGCGGCTCCTCGGCGACGTCGAGACCTTCCTCGATGACGTCGTGGCCGACGAGGGGTGGGACCACGACCGTCTCGACGGCAACGCCGACGCGCACCTCCGGGCGCTGCTGGTCGGGGCGTCGGTGACAGTCCCGGTCGACGGAGGTAGCCTGGCCCTCGGCACGTGGCAGTCGATACTACTGGTAGAGTGCGACGGTCCGCGCGACCGGACCGTCGAGGTCCGGTGGTAGGACCGGTCGGTATATTCGATGGTGGGTCGAGGGGATTCTCG
>SLIW01000027.1 GCA_007135435.1 Natronomonas sp. | reverse complement strand
TCGGTGATGGTCTCGCCGAAGCGGGAGGTCTCGTAGACGCCGAGGACGAGCTCGCCGTAGACGTCGAGCTGGAGCTGGCTCCGCGCCGCGTTCCCGATCCGGACGGGCGCGGAGTCGCGGTACCCCGAGAGGTGGTCGAGGACCTCCTCGGTGAGGTTCCGCTCGCCGCGCAGCCCGTAGAGCGGCTGCAGCGGCTGGAGGGTCTCGGACTCGGTGTGGACGACGTCGAGACACCAGTCGAAGTAGGCGGTCGTCTCGGCGACGTGGCCCAGCTTGTAGAGCGCCTGGACGGTGAAGGCGGCGTCGCGGATCCAGCTGAACCGGTAGTCCCAGTTCCGCGGGCCGCCGATCTTCTCGGGGAGCGACGTCGTGGGCGCGGCGGCGATGGCGCCGGTGCGGTGGTGCATCAGGAGCTTGAGCACCAGCTCCGAGCGGACCACCTCGTCGTGCCACGTCCCGGAGAAGAGGCACGCGTCGGCGTCGTCGGGCGTGGTCCCGTCCTCCGAGGGGCACTCGTGGACCCAGCCGCGCCAGTAGTCGATCGTCCGCTGGAGGAGGGCCTCGGGGTCGACGGAGGCCGGGCGCTTCCGCTGGCCGTACTGCAGCGTGTACCAGGCGTCCTCGCCCTCTTCGAGCCTATCGGTGCCGTAGGCGGCGGTGTCCTCGACGTCGAGGGACGTCCCGGTCGGGGTCGTCAGCGAGACGTGCTCGCCGTTGCCCCGGGCGAGCACGCCCCCGTCGGCCGGCTCGACGCTGGTCCGCGCCCGGGCGTAGTCGAAGCGCGGCTCGAACTCGACCGCGATATCGACCGCCCCGTCGGTGCACGCCACGCGCCGGTAGACCCACGGTTCGGAGAACGGCGCGGCCGGGTCGTCGCCGAGCATCGGCATGAAGTCGGTCAGGACCGCCGTCCCCGACTCTGTCGAGAACTCGACCTCCAGGACGTTCGTCGCCGGCACGTACCGCTGGTCGGCCGTGAAGGATCCCGACGGTCGTAGCGAGAAGTGGCCGCCGCGTTCGACGTCGAGGATCGCGGCGAAGACGCTCGAGGACTCCAGCCGTGGGAGGCAACACCAGTCGATCGAGCCGTCCCCGCCGACGAGCACGCACGTCTCGAGGTTCCCGACCACGCCGTAGTCCTCCAGCGGCGTGTAGTCGCTCCGGCGCATACCGTCGCTACGAGAAGGACAGATAAGGAACTGGCGGGATCGGTCCGCGGTCCGTGGTCCGCGGTGGGCGGACGCCGGTCTCCGACAGGCCGGACGGTTCCCAATTTGGTGACTTCGAGGTCGGTGTCGAGGTCGGTGTCGAGGTAAGCGTCGATATAGGCGTCTACCACGTCGACCGCGTCGACCGCGTCGACCGCGGTGACCGCCTCCCGTTCACGACCCGTCTGCGGACCGGTCGGGCCACGCCGTGATGTCGTCGTAGTCGGCGGGCACGATCGGGCCGTCCAGGAGCGGGTCGTCGGTCGCCGTCATCCACTCACGGAGCTGTCGTGAGAGGTCCGTCCGGACGTCCTGGTACTGCGGCTCGTAGACGACGTTCTCGTCCTCCTGTCGGGTCTCGTGGATGTCGTAGAGCTCCTCGTACGGGCGGGTCGGGACGGCGTACTGCTCGCGGACCTCCCGGCCGGACTCGCTCGCGAAGATGTCCGCGGTCAGGTACACCTTCGGGAGGTGCCAGAAGTTGCGGACGTACTTGTACCGGTCCGTCCGGATGGCCCTGACGGGGTTGTAGGTGTCGTGCCAGACCATCCCCGCGAAGACCCGCTCGCGCGGTTCGTAGTCCTCGCCGGCGAGCAGCGGCAGGAAGCTCCGGCCACAGAGGTCGTCTGGGACCTCGATGTCGAGCAGCTCCAGGATCGTCGGCAGGACGTCGACGTTGCTGAGCAGCTCGTCGTAGCGTTCGCCCCCGTCGGCGAGTCCCGGATAGCGGAGGAGCAGCGCCGCCTCGATTCCGGCGTCGTAGACGCTCCCCTTCGCGCGCGGGAAGGCGATCCCGTGTTCGGTCGTGAAGACCACCAGCGTCTCGTCGGCGAGGCCGCTCGCCTCGAGGGCGTCCAGGATCGTCCCGAAGGCGTCGTCGACCGCGGCGACCATGCCGTGCATCTCCGCGAGGTCGTGGCGGATCCCCCGCCTGTCGGGGAGGTACGGGAGCGGCCGGACCCGGTCGGGGTCGTCGACGTCGTAGTGGTCGGCGTCGAAGCCGAAGCGGCCGTCCTCCTCGCGGTGGCGGTGGAGCTCGAAGAAGCCGATCGACGCGAAGAACGGCGACTCGAAGGCCTCGCGTTCGAGGAACGACGAGACGACCCCGGCGACGTTCCGCGCGCGGTTCGCCTCGTGGACCGCCGGCGAGACGCCCGGATAGAGGTTGCCCTCCGAGTGGATGTGGTCGTAGCCGAGCCGGTCGGTGTCCTGGGAGATGTGCTGGAGGCCGAAGAGGTGGGTCTCGTAGCCGGCCTCGCGCAGGTACTGCGGGAGGATCCGCACGCCCTCGTCGATCTCCCAGTCGCCGTGGGCCAGGCCCATCAGCCCGTTGACGTGGGGGTGGAGGCCGGTCATGAGGCTGCCGCGGCTCGGCGAGCACTGGGGCGCCGTCACGAAGTGGCGCTCGAAGAGCGCTCCCTCGTCGGCGAACGCGTCGATCCGTGGCGTCTCGACGTCGGTCCCGTAGCACCCCAGGTACCGTCCGAGGTCGTGACAGTGGACCAGCAGGACGTTCGGGTGAGCGCCGCCCATGGGCGTCGGCCTACGACGGCCGGCCGAATAACTGTTGGTGAGCAGGCGACGGTTTCGACGGTGCGCGGTGGAATCAGACGCGTCGTGTGCGCGGTGGGATCAGGTGCGCGTTGTGCGCGGTGGGATCACTCCGCCGCGTGCGCGGAGAAGCGGATGCCGTCGGCGGTGTCGACCCGGGTCACGGCGCCCCGGATGGCGATCCGCACGGACCACCCGGGGTAGAGGTAGCCGAAGATGCGGTCGCCCGACGCGGAGATCGACGCGCTGTCCGGGTACTCCAGCACCTCGCCGTCGAGGTCGAGGCAGTAGGCACCCGCGTCCTCGGTCTCCCGGGCCTCGAGGACGACGACCGACTCGAGCGGGTCGAGCGGGTCGCCCCGCGGCTTGCCGAGCTCGCCGCTGTTCGGGAACGGGTCCTCGACGGGGTCCTGCCGGGCGCCACTCCCGAGGTAGCCCTTCACCGTGGGCCAGCGGTCGGGGTCGACGACCTCGCCGTCGAGCCTGATCGTCGGCGCCGGGTCGTCGAACTCGGCGGCGAGGACCTCGCCGTCGACGACGAACCCCGCGGTCCCGGCGCGGACGGTCCCCGACAGGAGCTTCGTGTCGTCCTCGAGGACGACGACCGACTCCCCCGGTGCGGTGCTCGAGAGGACCGAACTCGCCTGTACGCTCCCCTGGACGAGTATCGAGTACCCGCTGGTTCGTCCCCGCCGTTCGTCACCCTCGATCTGGAACGCGACCTCCCCGTCGGTGGCCAGAGCGTCGACCGCCGCCTCCGCCGACCGGTCGTCGGTAGCGGACGACGCTCTGGTGGCTGGTCCACTCATCGATAGCCACTATATGGACGGGTTACCAAAACGGTTGCTACTCCGAAATATCCCGTTCCCTCGTGTGGATTCATTCGTACGGGCAGCCTAGGCGTCGCGAGGAGGCCGTTCCGGTGGCCGCCACGGAGGGACGAGCGCGCGCACTGGCCAGTAAATAAGTTATTACACGAGGATAGTGTGGCGACTCCACTTTATCGACCTCGGATCGTCGACCTCGGATCGTCGACCTCGGATCGTCGACCTCCGACCGTCGACCCTCTGCCCCGGTAGTCGACCAACTGGAGTCATTTCCACCCGGCTGATAAGCGCGCACCTCCCGCCGTCCCACGGGACTGTCTGATGGGTCGGCCATCCAGCCGATCGAGGTGCCGTTCCATCACTCGACGGGATCCCATACGGACGTTCGATCCTCCAACGGGGTTCCGTACGGCGTCCGATGCCTCCCCGCGACCATCGAGACGAGCGGCTGGCACCACTCGAGCCACGTCCCACCTCGTCGTCCCCGATACCGATGGCACAGTCGCTCCGTAGTCACGTGCCGATGCGCCGGTCGGACTCGCCGCGCTCGAGTACGACTGGCTTACGTGATCGCCCCCGAGCGCCGCTGCCGCCCCCTATCATTCTCGGGACGGTTACTTACCTGGCTGAAGCACGTACCGGACGCACCCGCGTCATGTCCGAGTCAACCGACGATCCCGAGAAGACGCCGGCGACGACCGAGGACGAACAGCGCGAGGAAGGGGAGACGATCGCGAAGGGGTGGCTCAGGGTGGGCGCGGTCTCGATATTCGGGATGCTCCTGGCCGTGATCGGCCTCATGCAGGCCACCGGCCTGATCGACCTGTTCCCCTTCGGGGAGGGCTGGACGTACCAGTGGCTCGTCTTCGTCGCCATCGCGGCGGTCGTCGTCGCGATCGAGGTCTGGACGTGGCGGTCCGACAAGCTCGACTGACGATCGGACTGGATCGGACCAAGGTCGCGGCCGGATGCTGGTCACCGCCCGCCCTCACCGTCGTGGTCCGGGGACGAGCAGTCGTGCATCGGTCTCGACGCCCGCACGTCGCTGTCGGCCCATAGATCGTCCCGGCGGTCCAGTGCGTCCTCGTCCCTCCGTGGCGGACGAGGAGGGTAAGGACGAGGTCGGTGGCCGACGAGGATGCCGGCCGATCCACCGGAGGACGTACAGGGATGCGGTGACTACCGTCGGACACGGGACGACCGTGAGCGACTGGACGTACGGCCACCGCGAGCTGCCCTCCGCCGACCTCCTGGTCCGGGGCCTGGCGCTGCTGGTCCACAGCAACGTCTTCATCGCGCTCGCCGCGACCGGCGTGGCCGTGTCGACGATGCTGCTCGTGGGCGTGCCGCTCGAGGCGGTCCCGCTGTTCATCGTCTTCGCGGCGACGCTGTTCGTCTACAGCCTCGACCGGGTGACCGACCTCGAGGGGGACCAGCAGGACGCCCCCAGACGGACCGCCTACCTCCGGCGGTTCGGGACGCTCTGGCTCGCCGCCGGGGTCGTACTCTACCTGGCGGCGATCGGCCTGGCGGTCGCCCTGGGCCTCCCCCGCGCCGAGTTCCTGGTCCTGCCGCTCGTGGCGGCGCTGCTCTACTCCGTGTTCCGGCTCAAGCGGGTCCTCCTCGTCAAGAACCTCCTCGTGGGCGGCGCGTGGGGCGTCATCCCCCTCGGCGTCGGCGTCTACTACGGCGTGCTCTGGACCGTGGAGATCCTCTTCCTCGCGGGGTTCTTCACCGTGATGCTCGCCGTCGCCGCCGCCGTCTTCGACGTCCGGGACCGGTCGAGCGACCGCGCGGAGGGCGTCCGGACGTTCCCCCTCGTCGTCGGCCCGCGGGCGACCCGTCGCGGTGCGGTGGGGGTCACGCTGGCCGCCGGCGCGGTGGTGGTCGCGGCGGTCGCCAGCGGAGTGCTCCCGACGCAATTCCTGCTGCTGCTCGCGTTCCTCGGCTACGTCCTGGCGTACCTCCCGTTCGCGACGCCCGACCGCGGATCGCTGTTCTACGGGTTCGTCGTCGACGGCGAGCACGTCTTCCTCGCCGCCCTCGCGCTGGCCGTCCTCTAGCCACGCCGGAGGTCACTGGCGGTAGGGGACGCGTGTCGAAAGGGTATTGTCAAACTGCTCCGCAGTGGCGCTCGTTCAAATGGGTGGTACGGACAGCACGACGATATCCGAACTCTACCGGGCCGATCCAGTCGGCACCGGCCTGCTCGTGTTCGGACCGGTGGTGGTGGCGGTGGTACAGCTCGCGAACAGCCTCGTGAACGGGCTCTCGCTCGCGGTGGCGGTCCCGTTCGCCGTGGTCCTCCTGGCGTTCGCCGCACTCCTCGCCCAGCACCAGGCCGCGATGCACCGCACGCGCGAGCTCCGCGCGACCGTCGACCTCGGTGCCGTCTCGCGGCTCGATCGCCGGTAGCCAGAGCCCCGCGGGTAGCGCGGGCGCCTGTCGGAAGGTGGGAGGTGGAGGACGGTGGGTACACGCGGCTGGCCAGACCGATCGGGGATCTCGACGGGGGATCGGACACGAGGCAGGGGGAGGACGAATCGGGGGCGATGGAAGGGTCCAAGGATCGACGACGACGGCTTGGTCCGAGGATCGACGACGACGGCTGGGTCCGAGGATCGAGGGCGACTGCAGGGTCCGAGGATCGACGACGGAGCGCCCGACGGCAGCTCAGGCGCGCGTGCCGGGGGCGGCGGTGGTAGCCGTCCGCCGGGTCTCGTAGGCGTTGTACCCCGAGAGCACGGCGATCGCGGCGCCGCTGGCCATCGTGCTCCAGGCGAGCGGCTCGCTGGCGAACGGCAGCAGCATCGGCGCGATCACCGACCAGACGCCCAGCAGGGCGACGAGGCTCGACCCGCCGACGTTGGGTGCGAGTCCGCCGGTCGTGCGGTAGAAGTTGTAGCCCGCCAGCAGGAGGATCGCCATCCCGACGGCGACGTTGTTCCACAGCGCCGCGGCGCCGGCGCCGTAGACGAACGCCGAGGCGGCGATCCAGGAGCCGACCAGGGCCACGATCCCGCTCAGCCACTTCAGCGCGTCGGGGCCGGTCCAGTCGGTCGTCCCGCGCGCATCGGGCCCCCGCGGCCCGGCGTCGTCCGGATCGCGTCCGTCGACTCCCGGTTTCGGGTCCCGCTCCGCCGGTCCGGGGTCCCGCTCGTCCCCCGTTGTGTGGTCCCCAGGACGCGGGTCGGGATTCGCGTGCCGTACCTCGCGGCTGGTGTCCGCGGTCGGTCCGTCGTCCGTCGCCACCTGCATCTCCCGGACCTCCTCGCGACGTTCATCGGGGTGGTCCCCCGAGGATCCGTCCCCGATCCGGTCCCCCTGCCCGTCTCCCTTGGCGCCGGCAGGCGGGTCGCGAGGCGCGTCCATCGGCGGGTCGCGGCCGTTGGTCTGGATGGCACCATCCTGCACGACGGAGGGCGTCCCGGTACCCTCGATGGGCTCGCCCTCGTCGGTCTCGAGCGGATCGTCGTCACCGGGCTCGACGGGGTCACCGCCGTCGGTATCCCCCGGCTCGCGATCCTCCCCCGGGTCGGGCGCTGAAGGGTCATTCATGCAGTGTCGGCGCCTAGGTGATACGGCCCTATAACCGCACGAGACGGTTTTTGCGACGGGTCCAGCCCACGAACCGATACGTTCCGCCTACGGACGACCCGCGCGTTCTAACCCATGTAATTGATTTGATATAAATAGGGACCAATCGATTGGAGTGTCGCGGTATCGCGTCGCCCCCGGGCACGGCGGGTTCACCACGGCCTCCGGACACGTCCGGGAGCCGCCGACGATCCACGCACCGCGTGGGGGGCGAACTCCGCCAGCACCGATCACGGCGCGAGCCACTTCACGTCTGGGCCTGACACCTACTGACCCCGTCCGCGATCGCTGGCGGCAGCCCGCGGCGAGGAGCGCGCACGAACGGGTACGCGGCGGGGCTCGGCGGAGATGGCTGTCTGCGGGTTAGCTGTCCTTACCCATGGACACGCCGATACTACGCCCGCCCGAGTCCGAGCGCGCCGACATCTAGCACGCCTTTCCCTCGGGACACTCCACCTAACAAAGTACCCGACGGGCGCATGGCCATCCGCATGGAGCACCAGGAGACGAAACACGAGACGAAGCAAGCGACGAAGAAGACCGCGATCGACCCGATCGTCCTCGCCTCGGGGGCGTCGGTCCTGCTGGCGTGGTACTTCTTCTACGTCAAGGAGGAGCGCGAGCAGGGACTGTTCGTCGGGCTGTGGCCGCCGACGCTGATGGCCTTCGCGAGCTACTTCCGCGGGGCGCGGATGGAGGACATGCTCCAGCACCGCGGGATGAGCGCCAGCGGCGTCGTCTCCAAGATCCAGGAACTGGTCCAGGAGCAGTCCTGAACCGACGGCGGCGTCGCTCGCGAAACCCCCGCCGACCACGAACCCCCGCCGACCACTGAACGGCGTCGAACACGGGACGACGCCGATCGCGGTACCCAGCCGTAGGGGGACGGCGACGCGAGATCGAGACGGCGACGCGAGATCGGGACGCCAGTCAGCCACCATCCATCCCTTCTTCGCCGTCCAGGCCGGCATGATGTCGTGGATAGAGAGCACCGTTCGGATCAGCCCGAGGCTCGTACGCTGCTTCCCTGAAGGTACCCCTGTCTGTCTACCGGTACCGCTGATCCGCCGTCGTGATCGCTGGCCACCGGCGATGTGGACGCCACGGATCAGTCATCCGCCCGCGATCACTCGCTCCCGCCCGCTGGACGGATGACCGGCGTCAGATCCAGGCCCTGGACCCGGTTTCGTCCTCGTAGTCGTACTCCTCCTCGGGGTCGTCGACGCCCTCCGTCCGCGAGCCCACCCAGGCGCCGAGCGCGAGCCCATAGACGCCGTGGGCGGCGTGGAACAGCGCCAGCTCGTCGGCATCGAGCCGGACGTCGAGCAGCTCCTTCAGCATGACCTGCGAGCCGAACGCCGACAGCCCCATCCCGTAGACCCAGCCCCACAGCAGCCCGCGCTGTTCGGGCTCGATCGACCGCTCGGCGTCCAGGAGCGCGAAGAGCCCGGCGAAGACCGCGCCGGCGGAGGTACCGTAGAGGAGGTGCAAGAGCAGGCCGATGACGGGGTAGTCCTCGGGCTCGCCGTCGCCGACGTAGCGCGCCCAGAAGTTCGCCGACGGGGGGAGCGACCGCATGATCGGCAACCGGAAGGCCGTCATGATGAGCGTCGCGACGAACCCCGCCTGGAGCCCGCGGAGGACCGCGTGTCCGACGTGCCGGAGCCGCGATTCCCCGGGCGGGGCTGGTGGGTCGGCAGCCATGCTCCAGGGTTGGTCCAGTCCGTCCTTTAGTAGCCGCGGCGTATCCCGACGGCCGGTTCGACGCCCTCCCGCACGGGTGGCTTACCCGGCGTGTTGGTCCACGCACACCCGGCGCGACCTCGAACACCCGGGGGGCAGCTCAGCCGGCGGGAGGGACCAGCGCCACCCGGGCGGCCATTCACCAGGCTCGACCGTCTACCAGGGGCGGCCATTCACCCGGCTCGCCCGTCCACCCGTCGTTCGGGCCTCGCCTCGAGCGAAGACCTAAATGGCGCAGGTGTGTCACCGCTGCCATGGAGACGAGCGAACGCCCGACGTTCGAGACGGAGGCCGGCGAGGAGATCTACCGGTACGTCGAGCGCCACGGGACCGCCGCGCGCCACCGGGTCCGGGAGGTGACGTCGCTGCCGCCGACGGAGTTCCGCGACGCACTCGAGGAGCTGCAGACCCGCGGCTACCTCGAGGACGACGGCGGGACCCTCCAGGTCGCCCTCGACGTCGGCTCGGTCGAGACCTACGAGACCGACGCGTTCACCTACACCGTCCGCCCCGCCCGGCAGGCGGACTTCGACGGCCTCGTCGCCACCATCCGGGACGTCACCGACGAGGAGACCTACGTCGTCGCCGAGACGATCGCCGAGCAGCTGCTCTACGAGGACACCGTCACGCGGCACAACACCGTCGAGTCGCGGGTCTTCTTCGTCGCGACGGTCGACGGCGAGGTCGTCGGCTGGTCCCACCTCGAGCTCCCGCAGCTGGAGAAGCTCCAGAGCACCGCCCAGCTGACCGTGGGCGTCCGGGGCGACCGACAGGGCCACGGCGTCGGCGCGAAGCTGCTGTGGCGGGCGCTCGACTGGGCGGAGGCCAACGGCTACCGCAAGGTGTACAACAGCGTCCCGATCACGAACGACGAGGCAATCGCGTTCCTCGAGTCCCACGGCTGGGACACCGAGGGGGTCCGCAAGGACCACTACACCATCGGCGACCGTCACGTGGACGAGGTCATGATGGCGTACACCTTCTCCTGACGGTCCGCCGATCGGGTGACGACTCACTCTGGCCCGTGACAGGCACGACGGGCGACGTTCTGATTCCGGTCAGGTTTCGATTCCGGTCAGGTTTCGATTCCGGTCAGGTTTCGATTCCGGT
>SLIW01000468.1 GCA_007135435.1 Natronomonas sp. | reverse complement strand
TCGAGGAGGTCCAGGCCGACGCTCGCCGCCGTCGCCTCGGTGCCGTGGTCGCCGGCGAGCGCCTCGAGCTCCGCGGCGACCGCCCGCGGGACGACCGCCTCGTACTCGCCGAGGAGGCGCTCGAGCTCCTCGAAGGTGCGGACGCCCACCTCGACCGGCGCCATCAGCGCGTTGGTGTCCACAACCACGCGCATCACCGGAGCGTCCCGACGCCGATGAGCCGCCAGCGCGTGCCCACCCGCCGGTTGATCGCGGTCTTCGCCCCCTCGGCGGCGCAGATCGGCCGCTTGAGGTTCACCTCGCACTCGTCGCCGCGGGCGCTCGTGACCGCCCCGACGGTCGTCGCCGTCCCCACCGTCAGCATGAGCGGCTCACCCGTCGAGATCGGCTCGACGTCGCCCTCGCCGACGATGCGGTCGAGCAGCTCGACGTCCATGGTGAACGCCTCCCGCGTCGGCGGCAGGCTCCCCGGCGGGCCGGCGACCTGCCCCGCGAGGGCGTCGCCCTTCGTCAGCGACGGGTCCAGGCCGGTCCCCACGCCGAGCAGCCCGCCGGGGGTCGCCTCGTCGACGAAGTCGCCGCCGGCCTGTAGCGACCGGACCGTCGTCTCGACGGGCCGGTAGGCCGACTCGCCGCCCTCCTCGACCTCCCTGCCGGGTTTGAGCTCGATCTCGTCGTCGATCGCGAGGCGGCCCTGGGTGAGCGACCCGCCGAGGACGCCCCCGGTGAGGTCCTCCCACGTCGTCCCGGGCCGGTTGATGTCGAACGAGCGGGCGACCTGCATCCGGGCGTCGGCGTCGGGGTCCCGCTCGGGCGTCGGGATCTCCTCCTCGATCCGCTGGATGAGCAGGTCCATGTTGACGTCCTGTTGTGCCGACAGCGGGACGATGGGCGCGTCCTCGGCGACCGTCCCCTCGACGAACGCCTGGATCTGCTCGTAGTTGCGAACGGCCTGCTCGCGGTCGACGAGGTCGACCTTGTTCTGGGCGATGACGATGTTCTCGATGCCGATGATGTCCAGCGCCATCAGGTGCTCCTCGGTCTGGGCCTGCGGCACCGGCTCGTTGGCGCCGATCACGAGGACCGCCCCGTCCATGATGGCCGCGCCGGACAGCATCGTCGCCATCAGCGTCTCGTGACCGGGGGCGTCGACGAACGATACCGTCCGGAGGTGCTCGCTCTCGGAGCCGTCGGGGCAGGTCTCCGAGACGGTGTACCGCCCGGGCTCGTCGACGTCGGGACACTCCCGGAACGTCGCGTCGGCGTACCCGAGGCGGATGGAGATCCCGCGCTTCATCTCCTCGGAGTGCTGGTCGGTCCACTCGCCCGACAGCGCCTGGACCAGCGTCGTCTTGCCGTGGTCGACGTGGCCGACCAGCCCGATGTTCACCTCCGGTTGTCGGTGTTCCTGCGTCATTGAATAATGACGTGAATATCCACCCGTGCGACTGATAAAGGTACTGTTACGCGTCCGCCGGCGGACGAGACGAGTCGGGTGTCGTCGGCGTGTCTCGTCCGGAACGGTGGGCCGATGGGGCCGAACGTCTCCTCCGGACCGATCGCCGGTGCAGGCCAGATGACTCATCCGGACCGGTCGTGGGGAGGGGGACGGTCGTGTCGCGCGCGCCTCCTCTGCCCAGTATTTTGTTCGTCGGGTGCGAGCCCCTCCCGTGGACGCATCCGGCATCGAGACGGTCACCTTCGACTCGTACAGCACGCTCGTGGACGTCGACGCCGTGGAGGAGGCGCTGGCCGACGTCGTCGACGATCCCCGGCCCGTCTCGCGACACTGGCGGTCGCGGTCGCTCCTGTACACGATGGTCGCGAACGAGGTCGACGCCTACGATACGTTCTACGCGATGAACCGTGCGGCGCTCGAGCACGCCCTCGAGAGCCACGGCGTGGACCTCGCCGCCGACGAGCGGGAGGCCATCCTCGAGACCTACCACGAGCTCAGGGTCTTCGACGACGTCCGCCAGGGGATCGAGTCGCTCCGGGAGGCCGGCGTCGACCCCTACGTCCTCTCGAACGGCGACCCGGAGATGCTCGCGTCGATGGTGGACCACGCGGGGATCGACGACCTGCTCGCGGACACCATCAGCGCCGACGAGGTCGGGACGTTCAAGCCGAACGCGGCGCTGTACCGCCACGCCGCCGCCCGGACAGGCACGCCGATCGACCGGATCGCCCACGTCAGCGCCGGCTTCTTCGACGTCCTGGGCGCCCGTCACGCCGGGATGACGGGCGTCTGGCTCGACCGCGGCAAGGTCCCGTGGGACGGCTTCGCCGGAGCCCCGGACGCGGTCGTCACCGACATCCGCGAGGTGGCCGACCTCCTGACCCGGTGACCCCGGGTAGTGGGGGCAGGCGGCATGCCACGGCAACGGGAACGGGCGTCGATCCTCGGCGGAGAACCTCGGCGATGGCGACGGCGGAGAGTCTCGGCGATGGCGACGGCGGAGATCCTCGCCGGTGACGAACGGCGACGAGCCTCGGCGGT
>SLIW01000240.1 GCA_007135435.1 Natronomonas sp. | reverse complement strand
TCGTGCGGAGGGGTCGTTCGATCCGGTGGCCCCCCTCCGCGTGGCTACCCCTCGATCGCCGCGTCGATGGCCGCCTCGAGGTCCGCCCAGACCTCGTCGGGCGATCCCTCGCCGTCGATCCGGACCAGCTCGCCCTGTTCGTCGAAGTGTTCGACGACGGGTCTGGTGTTCTCGTCGAAGACCGACAGCCGCTCGCGGACGGTCTCCTCGTCGTCGTCGTCGCGCTGGTAGAGCTCCCCGCCGCAGACGTCGCAGACGCCCTCCTCCGCGGGCGGCTCGAACTCGACGTGGAAGTTGGCGCCGCAGTCCGCACAGACCCGCCGGCCGGTGAGCCGGTCGACGAGCTCCTCGCGGGGGACCTCCAGCAGCGCGACCAGGTCCAGGTCAGTGATGTCGTCGAGGTACGCCGCCTGCGAGCGGTTCCGCGGGTAGCCGTCCAGGACGAACCCGTCGGCCTCCTCGAGGGCGGCGCGCACGATCTCGTTGACCACCGGGTCCGGGACCAGCTCGCCCGCGTCCATGTACTCGCGCGGCGTCCCGTGGTCGGTCTCCATGTCCTTGTTGGCCCGCAACGCGTCGCCGGTCGTCACGTGATCGACGCCGTACGTCTCGGCGATCTTGCTGGACTGGGTCCCCTTGCCAGCCCCGGGCGGTCCGAGCAGCAGGATCTTGGGTTTGCTCATACCGACAGTTCTCTCCGGGCGGTAAAAGACTTGTAGGCCGCGGCGAGGGTGGCCCCGTCCTCACCGGACGGTGACTTCTTGATGACGGCCGTCCCAGTCGACGCCATGGAGGGCGACGGTGGTCGCGACGACCCTGGCACCGATGCGGACACCGCGTCGACGCCGACCGACCGGCGTCGGCGGTTCGTCCACTCGATCACCGAGTCTCGACGGGCCGACCGGGGGGTCACGTTCGTCGCGGGGGCCGGGAGCGAACCGCCCATCGACGCCGAGGACACTGCTCCCCGCGTCGAGTACGAGGACGGACGCATCCGCCTCGAAATCGACGACGGTGAACGGACCCGCCTCGAGGGGCTCCTGGAGGAGTACCGCGTGTTCAAGATCGACGAGCCCGACACCCGGAAGGCCACCGCCGGCGTCGTCTTCGTCTCGGCGGTGGCGGACGCCAAGCACACCGCGGACTTCGTCGAGTCGCTGTTCCGGGAGGTGTTCGGCCTCGAGGAGGGGTATGCCGTCGGCGTCGCCTGAACCCGTTGCCGCGTAGCCGCAGCCGCCGAGCCACTCGGGAGATGCCCGGGGCAACATCAGCGGATTGGTCCACCCAGAGAGATCCGTCGGTCCGCTTTTCCCCGGAACCCGTCCATCCGTCCGTATACCCGTCCGCCGCGAGGGCTGCGTCGAGGGCGTCGACGCCGACGTGCCGTCGCTCAGGCCGTATCCCGTGCCAGGAAGGAAAGGAGCCACGATTCCGAGCGATCGAGTCGCCGGTCGTTCCAGGTCCAGGGAGCGGGCTCGTCGAGGTCGAACGGCCGGGTCACGAGCGTCGCCGTTCCATCGGTCAGCCGCGAGAGGGGGAGCTGGTCGTCCGGGAGGAACCCACTGGCGGTCAGCAAGTCGTGGGGGATCGGCCCGCGGACGGCAGCGAAGACGTCCGACTCTGGTGCACCGTCGACGAAGGCGCCGAGGAGAGCGGCGAGGGCCTCCTCCCACCTCGGCCCGCCCACGAGCGGGAGGACGTCCGCGACCTGTGAGAGGACTGTCCCATCACGCAGCTCCCGGGTGCGGCCCACGAGGGCGGCGACGTCCTCGCCGTCCCGGGTCGCGACGTAGGTCTCTCGGCTCCAGGCCGGGCTCGCCAACCGCCACGAGAGGAACTCCTCGCTCCGGTCGACGTGGAGGCGATCCGGCACGCGGCGCTCGTACACCGCGGCGAGTCGATCCACCGGGGCACCGGCGATCCGTTCGACCTCGAGGCCGTCGCCCGGAGGGTTCGTCCCCTCGTCGACCACTCGCCGGAGCGTCGCGTACCCGCTGGCGGATGGATCGGCCGCCGCTGCGAGCATCCGCTCGGCCGCCGACCCGCCGAGGAAGGCGGAGGGTCGTTCGACACGGTAGTAGGTCACCTTCGGTCGCACGGTCCGCCAGCGCAGGTTCTCGTAGCACGGCCGCGATTGCTCGTTCGGGAAGTTGAAGTAGACGCCTCGCCGCCCGGACCCGTGGTGCGCCAGCGCGAGTTCGTTCATCGCCGTGAAGATCCCTCGACGACGGTGGGCGGGGTGGACCATCGTGTCCGCCGCCTGCAGCGCCAGGGTGGTCTCCCCGTCGCGGCCGGCCCGGAGCCGGAAGCCCATGAACGGGCGCGCACCGACGATCTCGCCGTCGCCTTCGGCGACGAAAACCGGCGGTTCGTCTACGTGGGGGTTGCGCTCGTACTTCCAGCGGAACCACTCCCTGCTGCGCTCGCGGTTCCAGACGGTTCTATCGAGGGCGAGGACGTCCGTGACGTCGGCCGGGCGGTACCGCCTGGTCCGGTAGTCGCCGGGACCAGACACCGCCGCGTCCAGGGACATGTGTCAGCCGTTCGTGTCATCCGTCTATAACTATAGGCGGGTTAGCGGAGGTAGGCCGAGCGAAAGTCCGGGCCCGATGCGTCGACAGCGACTGTGGATGGAACGGTCCCGGGGCCCGGACGGTCCGGTCTGATCGCAGTCCTTGGAAAGGTGAGAAAATACCTAATTATTTAGGTATCACATCGTCGACCCGCCGGCCGATCACGTCGGCAGTCGGCTGTTGGACGAGCCGGTCACGTCATCAGTCGGCTGTTGGACGAGCCGGTCACGTCATCAGTCGGCTGTTGGACGAGCCGGTCACGTCATCAGTCGGCTGTTGGACGAGCCGATCGGATGCCGGCGCGAGCCACCGGTGGTGCCCGAGGGTCTCAGCCGAACATCTGGCGCATCATCGGGTGCATCTCCATCATCTGCTCCTCGGCGATCTCCTCGTAGAGCTTGTAGGTGATGGAGACGGTCAGCAGCAGGCCGATGCCGTCGACGCCGCCGATGGCGCCGAGCATGTTGGCCAGCACGGCCAGCAGGCCGACGAGGGCGCCGCCGATGACGGTCACCTGCGGGATGTACCGTTCGAGGACCTTCTCGGTGACCCCCGGCGACTGCCGGAAGCCGGGGATCTGCATCCCGGAACGCTGGATCTGCTCGGCCGTCGCCCGTGGGCCCATCCCGGTCGTCTCGACCCAGAAGATCGCGAAGATGGCGCCGCCGATGACCATGAACGTCAGGTCGACGCTCACCCGCACCATGATCTGCCAGGGCGCGGCCGTCGTCTCGCCGAGCCACCACATCCAGTCCTCCGGCTGGTAGATCGGCGCCAGGTAGTAGAACAGCCCGCCGGTGGGCTCGGCGAACCCGCCCTCGGTGCCGGCGTAGGTGCCGACCCACGGGGGCATGTTGGCCCACTGCGCGTTGAGGATCCGACCCATGAACTGGACGTTCGCCTGCAGCGCGCGGACGAGGATCATGGGCAGGACGGACGCGTAGATGAGCTTCACGGGGAAGCGACCACGGGCGCCTTTCACGCGGGCGTGGCTCAGGGGGATCTCGACGCGGACCGACTCCGCGTAGACGACGACCGCGAAGATGACGACCGTCGTGATGAGCGCGAGCAGCTCGCCGGGACCGAGGAAGAGGTCGACGAGCCCCGAACGGGTCAGGGGGCTCCCGATCTCGATCCGCCCGGTGAGGATGCCGAACCAGCGCGGGAAGAAGCCGATGTAGCCGGCGTCGAGGCCGCTCCAGGCGATGAACCCGCCGATGAGCCGCTGGCTCACCCCCGCGATGATGAACAGGCCGATCCCGGAGCCGACGCCCCACTTGGAGATGACCTCGTCCATGTAGAGGATGAGACAGCCGCCGATGAAGATCTGCAGGAACATGATCCACCCCAGGGCGGTCACCGAGAGGCCGAGGGCGGCCGCGACCGCGGGGTCGGGCTGGAGGAAGCCGGCGAACACCATCGGGAGGGCCGTCAGCGCGGTCATCACGATGACCAGCATCTTCTGGAGGCCCTGGTAGATGGCCTGGTCGCGCGGGTTGGACTCGGTGTCGAGGCCGAGCAGGCCCGCACCGCCGAGCAGCTGCAGGACGATCGACGCCGTGACGATGGGACCGATCCCCACCTGCATCAGCGAGCCCTGCTCGCCGGCGAGGATGGTCCGGAACTGTCCGAAGATGTCCTGGCCCTCGCCCATCCCGTAGATCCCGACGTTCGTCAGGAAGAAGTACAGGACGAGCACGCCCGCCGACCAGCCGAGCTTCCGACGGAACGGGACGTGCCCCGTCGGACGCCTGACCGCGGGCATCCGCGTGAGTACCGGTTCGGCGGCCTCCTTCCAACTCATTACGCGTCCTCGTTAGCCTCTTGTGTTGAGTGCTTTTCGGGTTCGTCGTCGGCCGACTCGCCCGACGCTTGCCCGTCGTCGCCGGACTCCGTCCCGTCGTCGTCGGCGGGTTCCGTCGCATCGCCGCCGGGCTCAGCCGCATCGCCGCCGGGCTCAGCCCCATCGTCCTCGGCCTCCTCCGCGCCGTCGCCGGCGGCGAGCTCCTCCCCGCGCTCGGAGAGGACCGCCTCGCCGTCCGCCGCCTCGAGCGCCTCGCGGGCGCTCTCGGAGAAGGCATCGGCGGTGACCTGCAGCGCGTTGTGGACCCGGCCGGCGCCGAGGACCTTCACGACGTCCACGTCGTGGCCGTCCTCGACGACGTCGCGGGCGTCCAGCGCGTAGCCGCCGTCGGACTCCTCGGCGACGCCCTCCGCGGCGAGGACGGCGACGTCCTCGTCCAGCTCGCGGAGGTTGACTGTCTCGACGTCCGTGTCGGTCTTCTGGGGTCGCTTGAAGCCGTGCTTGCCCAGCGGTTCGTAGTTGTGGAACTCGTGCTTCGATCGGCCGGCGCGGCCGCGGCCCCCGCGGTGGCCCGCCCCGCGGCGCTTCTTGTGGCTGCCGCCGCCGTGGGTCCGCGAGCCGCGCTGTCTGCGTTTCTTGTCGGTCATCAGCGCATCGCCTCCAGGAGCGCGTCGATCGACTCGGGATCGTGGGGGCCGAGCTGGCCGCCCTCCTTCGTCGGGTGCTTGACGCCGGCGTGGCCGCCCCGCGGGGGGTGCAGTCGGAGCGTCGGCGACAGGCCCTGGGCCTGCATCGTCGTCTCCTCGGCCACGAGCGCCGCCGCCAGCGACGCGACGTCCTCGTAGTCGGTGTGCTCGGCGACCCACTCGTCGTCCACGGGCCCGCCGGCCCGTTCCGGACTGGCGGCGGTAGCCGCCCCGTCGATGGCGGCCGCGCCCTCGGCGGGCTCGGCGCGCCGCGCCAGCAGCAGGGCCACGACGTCCTCCGAGGGCTCGCCGTGGGCGACCCAGTCGTTCACCTTCGTCACCATGCCGCGGTAGGCGTCCGTGTCGGGGACGAGCGTCGCGTGGTTGACCCGCCCGAGGTTGAGCATCGAGAGGGTGTCGCGGACCGCCCCGCTCTGGTTGACCTCGCCGCGGAGCTGGACGACCGCCTTCATTCGATCACCTCGCGCTTGTCGAGGGTGCGCTCGGGGATCCGCGCCTCGGCGGTCGCCCGCAGCGCGTTGAACGTCGCCTTCGCGAAGTTGACCGTCGTGCGGGTGTTCCCGCTCGAGCGCGTCCAGATGTCCTCGATGCCGGCGAGCTCGAGCACCTTGCGGACGGTCTCCCCGCCCGCGAGGCCCAGCCCGCGCGGCGCGGGCTGCAGCTCCACCTCGACGGAGCCTGCCTTGCCGGTCGTCCGGAGCGCGACCGTGTGCGGCTGGCCGCAGCCGCACTCCCACGATCCACAGCCCCGCGAGACGTCGATGACGTTGAGCTTCGCGATCTCGATGGCCTTCTGGATGGCCCCGCCGACCTGGTCGTCGCGACCCTGGGCGTAGCCCACGAAGCCGTCGCGGTTGCCCACGACGACGACACACCGGAACTTCACCCGGCGGCCGGAGTCGGTCATCCGCTGGACCATGTTGATGTCCAGCACCTCGTCGTCCAGCCCCGGGAGGAGCTGGTCGACGATCTCCGGTTCCTTCAGCGGGAGCCCCGACTCGAGCGCGTCGCGCATCGAGGTGATCTCGCCGTCCGCTACCTTCCGTCCGAGCCGCGTGCGCGGCTCCCATCCGTTGCTCATTGGTCGTCCTCCATGCGCTGTCGTACCTCGTCGAAGTGGGCCGGGAGCTCCGTCGCGTCGAAGTCGCCGCCGTACAGCGGCTCCTCACGCGTCTCCGCGTAGGCCGCGATGTGCTCGCCGCGGGTCCGCTCCCAGTCGGCGAAGACGGCCTCGTTGTGCGGGATCTCCAGCCCGGCGTCGATCGCTCCTTCCTGTACCGCGAACACCTTGTTGCCCGGCGTCGCCGAGTTCAGCCCGATGTCGAGGACGGCCTCCTCGAGGCCCGCCTCGACCGCGCGCTTGCCGGCGAGGAAGCCGGTGAGGTACGCCGCGGGCAGGTTACCCGTCGGCGCCTCCCAGCCGTACGCCGCGAGGTCCTCGGAGCTCGCACTCGCGAGGGTCTCGTCGCCGTCGCCGCCCGTGACGATCAGCTGCGCCCTGACGTGCTCGTTGCTCTTTCGAGCGACGAGGCGTGGCTTGCCGGATTTCAGCAGGCGCAACCTCTGATGGTAGTTCGTCCGGGCCTCGCGGCGACGCCGCATCGGCACCTTGTATCGTGGTCCTGTCGCCATTATGGTTCACCGTAGTTGTCCGCGACGTACCGCTCGAGGTCCGCGACGCTGTCGAACTCGCCGCCGCTGGCCATCGCGTACAGCTCGCGGTACGTCGTCCGATCGATCTCGCCTCCGTCGCGCAGCTCGCGCAGCCGGCGCCGCTGTGCGCGGATGCGGCTCTGCCACTGCTCCTTGTCGCTCTGGCGGGCGCCGGCCGTCCCCTTCCGGGAGCCGTGTCCCTTCCGGTGGCCGTAGGCGCGCTTCTTCGCCCGCTCGCGGGCGCGTCCGCGCGAGTTGCCCTTGGGCCGCTCGGCGTCGATGATCCCCTCCGCGACGAGCTCGCGGATGTCCTCGCGGGTGATCGCCCCGGCGATCTCGCCCTGGGCGTCGGGGTCGAACCAGACGCGGTTCTCCCCGACGTCGAGGACGTCCGCCGCCAGCCGTCGCTGGGCCTTCAGGTCGGTCATTCGTCCACCTCCACTTCCACGTAGGTGGGGTTGAGGACGCGGATCTCCTCCTCCTCGGCGACCTCCTCGATGCGCTCGCGCTTCCGCGCGCCGACGGTCGCGCCGATGCGCACCGCCTGCCGGTCGCCATCGACGCCCTCGAGGTCGTCCACGTTCTCGACGTGGACCTCCTCGAAGCCGCTCGGGTGCATGCCGCGGACCGCCTTCGGGGTCCGGTAGCCGGCCTCGACCGTCGCGCCCTTGCCCTTGATGCCGCGGCGCTGCTTCGAGAGGTTGCCGCGGGGACGCCGCCAGGACGTCGGCGTACGCTTCTTCTTGTGGTGGTCCTGCCGGTTGAACTGGGGCTTGCCCTGGGCCGCCCGCTGGGCGAGCAGGCGCGCCTCCTCGTCGGACAGCTCGGGGGTCTTGTCGACCAGCCCGCGTGGCCGCAGCTCCGTCTCCACCTCCGGTTCGGCCTCGGCCTCGTCGACCTCCTCTTCGACCTCGGCCTCGGTCTCCTCGGCGACCTCGAGGCCGCCGACGTCGGCCTTGATGCGGGCCGCGAGGGCGTTGCCGATGCCCTCGATGTCGGCCAGCTCCTCCTGGGTGAGCTCCTGGATGTCGGCGACGGTCTCGACGCCCGCCTCGCGGAGGGCGTCCGCCTTGGCCTGTCCGACGCCACTGATGTCGGTCAGGTCCTCGATGACTTCCTCGTCGTCGACCCCCGGCTCGTCCGCGACGACGTCCTCCTCGTCGACTACGGCTTCCTCGTCGTCTTCGTCTTCGTCTTCGTCTTCGTCGTCTTCGTCTTCGTCTTCGGCTTCGGCTTCGGCTTCGGCTTCGTCTTCGTCGTCTTCGTCTTCGGCTTCTTCGTCTTCAGTTTCGACTACGTCGGTCTCGTCTTCAGCCTCGTCGGCCTCCTCTTCGACTTCTTCTTCCTCGTCGGCTTCCTCCTCGTCGCCTGCGGCGTCGTCGGCTTCGTCCGCAGCTCCGGGGTCGTCGTCGACGTCCAGGTCACCGACGGCGTCCTTGATCCGTTCGGCGAGCGCGCTGCTGATCCCGTCGGCCTCGGTGAGGTCCTCCACGGTGGCCCTCCGCAGGTCGTCGACGGACGCGAAGCCCGCCTCGCGGAGCGCGTCGGCCTTGGCCTCGCCGACGCCGCCGATGTCGGTCAGCTCCTCGATGGCCTCCTCGTCGCTCATGGGACGCCACCTCGCGCCGGCGTCTCGGTGATGTAGACGCCGTCCTGGAAGACCCGCGTGTCCTTGCCGGAGACCCGGGTCAGCTGTTCGATGTCGGCCGCCGTCTGGCCGACGTCCTCGATGCTCGGTCCGGCGATGGTCAGGACCTCCCCGTCGACGGACACCTCGGTGTCGCCCCTGATGGGGGTCCGCCGGGGTGCCCGCTCGCCGAGGAAGTTCTCGATGACGACCTCCTCGCCCTGCACGGAGACCTGCATCGGGAAGTGGGAGTAGAACACCTCCATGGTGTACTCCCAGCCCTCGGTCACCCCGTGGATCATGTTGGCGACGTGGCTCTCGAAGGTGCCGACCGTCGCCCGGGTCTTGGCGTTGTCGTCGTCGGTCTCGATCACGACGGTATCCCCCTCGACCGTCACCGTCACGTCGGGGTACCAGAGGCGTCGCGTGACGCGCCCGTTGTCCCCCTCGACGGTGATGTCGAAGCGGTCCATCGTGGCCGTGACCCCGTCCGGGATCTCGATTTCTCGTCTCGTGCTCATTGTCAGTAGCTCAGTAGACGTATGCGATCACCTGGCCACCGACGCCCGCCTCGCGGGCCTCGTAGTGGCTCATGATGCCGTGGCTGGTCGTGACGATGAGCGTCCCGTAGTCGCGGGCGGGGAGGAACCGCTTCTCCCACTTCTCGAACTCGTCCGCCCCCGCAGAGTAGCGGGGTTTGACCGCACCACACTCGTTGATCGCGCCTTTCAGTTCTACCTCGAAGATGCCGGCCCTGCCGTCGTCGACGAACTGGAAGCCGTCGATGTACCCGCGGTCGTAGAAGACCTCGAGGACGGAACCGATCTCGTTCGAGGCGGGTCGTATCGTCTGTTTCAGGTGGCCGACGCTCTCGGCGTTGTTCAGCCCCGACAGCGCGCTGGCCAGTGGGTCGTTGTCCACCATGGTTAGCTGTACTTCTTGAAGCCCATGCTCCGGGCCACCTCGCGGAAGCACTGTCGGCACAACCAGATGTCGTACTTGCCGACGAGCCCCTGCTGGCGTCCACAGCGCTGGCACTCCTCGAGCTGGCCGGTCCGCTTGGTGGCCTGCTCGCCCGTCTCCTCTTCGGACTCCGACTCCGTCTCGGACTCGGAGCCGCTCATTCGCGTCCCTCCCTGCCGACGTCGACGTCGTAGGTCGCCTCGAGGTACGCCACCGCGTCCTCGGGGGTCAGCTGGTGCCGCGAGGGGATCGACCCGGACACCTTGTCGCGCTTCCGCACGCGGTAGCCCGGCCGGACCAGGTTGACCGTCACGTCGAGGCCGTAGATCCCGATCGTCGGGTCGTACTCCTGGCTCGGGAAGTCGGTGTGCTCTGCGACCCCGAAGCTGAAGTTACCGGTCTCGTCGAACTGCGAGTGTGTCAGGTCCGCCAGCGGCAGCGCCGTCTCGAGGAACGCCTCGGCGGCGTCGCCGCGCAGGGTCACCTTCGCGCCGATCGGGTCGCCCGCGCGGATCCCGAAGTCGCCGACGGTGTCCTTCGCCGTCGTCCGCACGGGTCGCTGGCCGGTGACCTCCGTCAGGATGTCCTCGGCGTGCGCCAGCGGCTCGCCGCCGCGGCCGATGCCCATGTGGACGACGACCTTCTCGACGGTCGGCTCGCGCATCTCGTGGAACTCGGCGTCGCCCGCGTCGGACTCAGAGCTCATCTGTCGTCACCTCCGTCTCCATCGTCGTCG
>SLIW01000230.1 GCA_007135435.1 Natronomonas sp. | reverse complement strand
GGTTCATCCGGTCGTCGCTGACCGTCGTCTTCGCCCCGCCGCAGAGGTTGATGGCCTTCATGCCGCGGCTGTAGGAGGCGACGAGCGTCCCCTCGGTCGTCGCCAGCGGGACCGGATAGTGGCCGTCTGCGTGCTCACCGTTCACCGTGACCGGGCCGGCGACGCCCAGCGGCATCTGGGCGACGCCGATGAAGTTCTCGACGTTCCCCTCGCCCATCGAGGCGTCGAAGGAGAACTCCGGCACGTGCTCGAGTTCGACCCCGGTCTGCTCGGCGATCCACTCGTGGCGGGCCGCGATGGCCTCCTCGCTGTAGTCGTCCTCGGCGTCCCGCGGGATGGACGGCAGGTCGACCCCCTCGCGGATCGTGTCCTGGACCGAAAGCGAGAGCTTGCCGAATGGTTCCGCCAGGAAGTCGATCTCGATGTCGTGGTCGCCGGCCGGGAGGTCCAGCCCCTCGACGGTCACGACGACCTTTCGCCCGACCGGGAACGGGATGGGGTCGTCCGCGGTGACCTCGTCCAGGGTGAGCGACGTCTCGTCGGCCGTCTCGAGGCGGACGCGGGAGCGGTCGATCACCTGGCCGTCGATGACCAGCCTGGTGACCCCGCCGAACCTGGCGTCCTGGAGCCGGTTCTTCACCTCGAACTCGACCCCGGCGTCGGTGTCGGACAGGCTCCCGTAAGTGTACAGCCGCTTCAGGATCCTGTCGGGGATGTCCAGCGAGACGACCCCCTCGGGCCCCAGCAGGTTCGCGTACACACTCTTCAGGATGCCGCTATCTGGCTTCGGGATGACCATCCTAGGGGCGATGCGTACCTCTCGTCCGTAAAAGTATTGTGCGGGAGAGGCACGGGGGAGTCGATCAGCATCGAGCCTGCCTCGTGGACGATGCGACCAGGTCCGGCGATTTGTCTACGTCCGTGTCCTCTCGCGTAGGTGGAGGCGCCATCTCGTGTCGGTCGAGGCGCTCTCCTCGTGTCGAACGAGGCGCTCTCCTCGCGTCGAACGGGGCGCTCACGCTCCTCACCCACAGAGCCTCCCCATTTTTCTACTCGAGAGCGCGTACCGTCTCCCATGACCCTCTCCGAGGAGGCCCGCGCCAGGCTCGAGGACCTGGTGTCCCTGCAACCGACGAAGAACAGCGAGCTCCAGGAGCGCTGGGGCCTCGAGAGCGGCAGCGAGGTCCATCAGTACCTCGAGTCCGAGCTGAAGGAGTACTACTACCGCAACGAGGACAGCCTCATCTGTGCGACGCCGGAGGCGGCCGAACTGGTCGGCATCGAGGTCGACGACGAGACCGTCCGCGTCCCGCCGCTCCAGGCCCACGTCCTCGACGTCCTGGCCGGCCCCGACGAGGAACCCCAGAGCGTCGTCTCCGTCCTGCACGACCTGGAGGACGCGGGGGTCGACGCGGAGACCGACGAGGTCCGGGCGGCGCTCCGGAACCTGGAGGACCGCGGCGTCGTCACCGTGATCAAGAAGACCGTCCCCACGTTCAGGCTCACGGTCGCCCGCGACCGCATGGTGGTCGAGGTCCTCGAGGACCCGCCGGACGTCTGAGTCTCGGAGCGAGGCTGGGGCCAATCGATTCATCCTGTCCCGACCCGGTCACCGTTGCGGGACATCACCCACCTGAAGCCGCGGCCGTCGCCGCCGGGAGGGTGACCAGGAACCTGGCGCCACCTCCGTCGGACTCCCCCAGCTCGACGCCACCCCCGTAGACGTCCGCCAGCCGCGAGACGAGGTAGAGGCCGAGGCCGTCGCCGCTGCTGCCGGTCCCCTGTTCGCCCAGCTCGAAGCAGTCCTCGCGCAGCTCCGCGGGGATGCCGACGCCGTCGTCGGCGACGACGACCTCGACGGCGTCTCCGCGGTCGACCGCCTCCACACGGACGGTCAGCCCCTCCGGGTCGTTGTGCGCGACGGCGTTCTCCAGCAGGTTCGAGAAGAGCTGGTGGACGAGCCCGTCGGCGATCACCGTCAGGCTGTGGGGGATCTCCGTCCGGAACCTGACCTCCGGGTTGCTGTCGGCGACGCCGGCGACCTCCGCCCGGAGGACCCGCGAGAGGTCGGTCCGTTCGAACTCCCGGGGCCCGTCGAGCGTCTCCACGAGAGCGTCTGTGTCCGAGAGGAGCCGGACGATGGCCTCGCTCCGGTGTCTGATCACGTCGAGGGGGTCCAGGTCCCGGTCGCACAGCTCGGCCTTCAGCCGTTCGGCGTTCCCGAGGATGACGTTCATGTCGTTGCGGATGTCGTGGCGGAGGAGCCGCGTGAGGAGGACGAGCGTCTCGCGCTGGTCCTCGACGCGGTCGGCGAGCCGCGCGTTCCGCGTCGCCCGCCCGTGGTTCACCCCGGCGACGACGCCGAAGGCACCGCCCATGCTCCCGAGGACGAGGACGTCGCTGACGAACGCGAGGGTGACCCCGCCCGCCACCAGTGCCTCCGCGTGGCCCCACACAGCCAGCGCCAGGAGGAAGACGAACCCCGAGAAGCACCACGCCATGACCG
>SLIW01000324.1 GCA_007135435.1 Natronomonas sp. | reverse complement strand
CTCGAACGCCTCCGCGAAGCCGCGTCCAGAAAGGCCGAGGATCCGGGCCGCCCGCTCGTCCGTGGGCCAGCCAAGCTCTGCCGCGACGAGCGCCGATGCCCGCTCGACGGCCCCGATGGAGCCGAGGTGGCCGGCGCCGATCACCGACTTTGCCGCTCGCGCCGGCTCGCCGCTGAGCACGACCGGTCCGATCATGGCGACCGCGCCGTCGCCGACGCTCACCGTCCACCCGACCGGCTCGTACCGGTAGGCGAACGGTGGGCGGTCCTCGTCCCGCCGCGGACGGTCTTCGTCCCCCGGTGGACGTTCCTCGTCCCGTGGCGCACGGTCGTCCTCCCGCGGCCCACCGTCATCGTCGTCTTTCGGAGCATCCCAGGCCTCGATATTCCCGTCACCCCCGGAGGCGGTCGATTCGGCGACCTCGGCGAGGACGTTCTCCGCCGCAACGTGGGCCTGACGGGTGGCTGTCTGCGCGCTCGCCGGCGCCACCTCGCCCCAGTCGTCGACGACCTCGCCGGCGTCGCCGACCACGTACGTCGACGGGCCGACGAGGAGGTCCCCCGTCGTCGGTAGTCGCTGGCCGTCCAGCGCCGCAGGACCGCGGATGCCACCGGTCCACACGAGGACGTCGTACCGGAGGTCACGACCGTCCTCGAGGGTGACTGCAGCCTCGTCCGCGGCGTCCACGCGGACCCCCGTTTCGATCGTCACGTCACGCGCCTCGAGTTCGGCCCGGATGGCCGACGAGAAGGTCGGGTCGAACGCCGGCGCGACACGGTCGAGCTGCTCGAGGAGCGTCACCTCCAGGTCGAGGCCCTCCTCCCGAGAGAGGGCTGTCAGCTCGCCGGCGACCTGGACGCCGGACAGTCCGGCCCCGCCGACGATCGCCGTTCCCCCGACCGCGTCACGAGCGGCGGCGCGGATGGCCCTGGCGTCCTCGAGCCGCTTCAGCGGGAAGGCGTGCTCCTGGACGCCCGGGAGGTCGTGGAAGGCGGTCTCTGCCCCGAGGCAGATGGCGCCGACGTCGTACGTGAGCGTCTCGGTCTCCTCGTCGCTGGATGTGGCCCCTTCGCCGGTCGTGGTCCGGTCGCCGGAGGTCGCCCCTTCGGCCCCGACGCCGCGTTCTTCGACCGGCTCGATGACGGCGGTCCGCCGGTCCGGGTCGATCTCGACGACCCTGGCACGCCGGACCGTCGCCCGCTCGAGGACCTGCTCCAGCGGGACGGTGATCGTCTCCGCGAGGTCAGGTCGCCTGACGACGCGGTGGAGCTCGTGCTGGACCAGGTGGTACTCGGACTCGTCGACGACGACCAGCTCGACGTCCTCGGGGAGGTCCTCCTCGAGGCGGCGGGCGATCGTCAGACCGGCGTAGCCGGCACCGAAGACGGCGACTCGCATGTCGAACGATAGGGCCGGTGGCGTGATAGTCCCTGCGGGCTCGCCGCTCCTCGATGGTCGTCGCCCTCCCTCCGTGAGGGACGCGAGCGTTCAGTAGACCCGTTCGAGGAACGCCTCGATGGCCTCGTTGACGGGTTCGGGGTTCTCGAGGTTGGAGGAGTGGCCGGCCTCGGGGACCGTCAAGAGCTCGGCGTCGAGGCGGTCGACCAGTGTCTCGCAGCGCGACGGCTCGAGCGCGACGTCCTCGGCGCCGTGGACGACGAGTGCGGGGACGTCGATGTCGTCGAGTGCGTCGGTGAAGTCCGGCCGCTCCAGCCACGAGTGCACCTCGTGGTAGACCGCCTCACCGGGGTAGGTCAGCCACCGCTCGACCCACGCCTCGGCCAGCTCGGGGCGCTCCTCGACGGTCGTCGCGCCGAAGAGGATGTGCTTGACGACCTCCGCCAGCTGTTCGGGCACCGCTCCCGCCTCGAGGGTCGTGTCGACCATCTCGCCGTACCGCTCGATTTCGTGGTCCTCGTGGGGGCCGGCCGTCGTGTCGATGAGGACGAGCCCGTCGAGTCGGTCTGGGTAGCGCTCGGCGAACCGAAGCGCCATGAACCCGCCCATCGACATGCCCCCGAGGACGCAGGAGTCGATCCCCGTCGCGTCCATCAGCGCGGCACAGTCGTCGGCCAGGTCGTAGAGGTCGTAGGGGCCGACGTACCGGTCCGTCCGCGCCCGCGTGTCGTAGGCGACGACGCTGTAGTCGTCGGCGAGCGCCTCCATCTGGGGGGCGAACATGGTCCGGTCCATCAACGTCCCGTGGCAGAGGACGAGCGGTGGCCCCACCCCGCGGTCGGTCGCGACAGTCTCCGGTCGAGCCCTGTACCGTCGGACGGAGGGGTCCGCGTCCCCGCCATCTGGGTCGGATCCCACGTCGTTCGAACCCATGGTCCCATCCCTCGGGCGACCGGCTTGTAGGTTGTGCCGGTCTTCGCCGTTCGGACATGATCCAGGTGTGTGGTTGGGACGCGAACTGGCAGCGTGGTTGGGACGCGAACTGGCAGCGTGGTTGGGCGTGGTCCATGTCGGTTTCCGTCTGCGGTTTCGGTCGCGTGGGCGGCCCTGTATCGGGTCGAGCACCGCATCGCCGGACGGCGATATCGGTCGGCGACGCCGATCTCGCCTCCAGACCGGCCAGGACGCTCGATGACGGCCGTCAGCCGGTCGCACGACGGCCCACAAACCTTTTTCCCGTCTCATACGATGGACGGACGATGAGCGAACTCGCCGACCTGGTGGCGGACATCGTTGCCGACGTCGATAGCGTCTTTCTCTTCTCCCCGAGCGGCTCGCTCCACGAGCGGTTCCTCGAGTCTGAGACCCCCGTCGTCGTCGTCGCGCCGGAGAACGCGGTCGATGCCGAGCGGTTCGTCGAGCTGCCGCTGGAGTTCGACGACCTCGCCGAGCGGATCCGGTTCGGTATCGAAGGGGGCCTCGACGACGGCCACCTCGAGGAGGGCGACCAGGTCGCCTGCGTGGCGAAGGTGTTCTCGGAGGACGTCGACTCGATCACGCGCGTCCGGGCTGGGGACTTCGAGCACTCGGGCGTCTACGACCTCTTCGTGAACAGCCGCGCCGAGCCGAGCGTGATCCGGGACGTCCTGGAGGTGGCCATCGAGCTCGGCAAGAAGGGCCAGAAGGGCAAGCGGGTCGGCGCGCTGTTCGTCGTCGGCGACGCGGGCAAGGTGATGAACAACTCCCGGCCACTGTCGTACAACCCCTTCGAGAAGAGCCACGTCCACGTGGGCGACCCCATCGTGAACGTCATGCTCAAGGAGTTCTCGCGGCTCGACGGGGCCTTCATCATCTCCGACTCGGGGAAGATCGTCTCCGCGTACCGATACCTCGAGCCGTCCGCCGAGGGCGTGGACATCCCGAAGGGGCTGGGCGCCCGTCACATGGCAGCCGGTGCGATCACCCGCGACACCAACGCCATCGCGGTCGTCCTCTCCGAATCGGACGGCATGGTCCGGGCCTTCTCGGGCGGCGAGATCATCCTGGAGCTCGATCCGGAGGAGTACTGATGGCGTCCCTGCCCTGGTCGGGGGAGATCCAGGCGCCCACCGACCACGTCCTCGGCGCGATCGATCCCACGGGCGCGGTAACGTCGTCGTTCTCCGTCGGGAACGTGTTCCGCGAGTGGCTCGGCGAGCTCCCGGCCGCCGAGCGGAACCTGGTCGTGGCCGTCCTCGTCGTGCTGGCGGGGCTCGTCCTCGGTGCCATCGTCGCCTGGCTCGTCCGTCGGGTCCTCGTCGCCTTCGGCGTCGACGACGCCGTCGAGGGGACGCCGTTCGAGCGGACCGCACGGCAGCTGGGAACCTCCACGGTGCGGTTGCTCGCCCAGCTGTGCGGGCTGTTCGTCTTCGCCGTCGCCGCGGTGTACGCCGCCGAGACCCTCGACATCCTCCCCGAGCGGGCGTTCATCGACGAGATCAGCGCCTTCCTCCCGCAGCTGTTCGTGGCCGTGCTGGTCGTCATCGTCGGGCTGATCGTCGCCGACAAGGCCGAGCTGTTCGTCGGCGAGCGCCTCCGGAGCGTCAAGCTGCCCGAGGTCACCCTCATCCCGACGCTGGTGAAGGTGTCCATCCTCTTCGTCGCCGCGCTCATCGCCCTCTCCCAGCTCGGCGTGGCGACCGGCGCCCTCCTCGTGCTCCTCGCCGCCTACGCGTTCGGCATCGTCTTCATCGGCGGTCTCGCGTTCAAGGACCTGCTGTCGTCGGCCGCCGCCGGTATCTTCATCCTGTTGACCGAGCCCTACAGCATCGGCGACCAGGTGGAGATCGATGACCACCGCGGGATCGTCCAGGAGGTCGACGTCTTCGTCACCTACGTCGAACGCGACGGCGAGGAGTACCTGATCCCGAACCGGAAGGTGATCCGCGAGGGGGCGATGCGGGTCCGCGAGTAGCCGTCGTGGTCCGGATACAGCCGGGACCTACCACACGGTCTCGCCGCGGGCACAGCGAGCGGCAACCACTATAATCGAGCGGCCCGGACTCTCGGCATGCTCAATCTGAACCTCGGGAACTTCATGGTCGAGTTCACGGAGGGGAGCGTGAAGAACGTCGGTGCCCCGAACAAGTCGGCGACGGCGAAGCTGTTCGACGTCGAGTCCGTGGAGGCCCGCGAGTTCGGCGACAGCCAGGTGAAGGTCGTCGCGGAGGACGCGGAGGGGAACGAGGTCCAGGTCGCGCTCTTCCCCGAGCAGGTCGAGTCGATCGTCGCCGACGTGGAGGCGATGCGCGAGGACAGCCCGGTGTTCGAGTAGGCGTCGGCGCCGACGGGGCCGGTGGTGTCAGCCGTCGAGCGGTTCGTTGGTCTGTTCGTCGGTGGATTCTTCGTTTGATTCGTCGAGCGGTTCGTCGGTGGATTCTTCGTTCGGTTCGTCGAGCGGTTCGTCGATCGCGTCCGCCATCGGCACTGCCGGGACCCCTGCCCAGGTCTCCCCGGGAGGGACGTCCTCGGCGACCAGGGAGTTGGCCGCCACCTGCGCGTCGGCACCGATCTCCACGCCCGGGAGGACGACGGTGCCCGCGCCGATCATCGCCCGCTCGCCGATCCACACCTCGCCGGTCCGGTACTCGTCCTGGAGGAACTCGTGGCACAGCAGCGTGGCGTCGTAGCCGACGATGGCGTCGTCCTCGACGGTGACGAGCTCGGGCCAGAAGACGTCGGGCGTCGACTCCAGCCCCCAGGCGACCCCGCGGCCGACGTCGACGCCGATCCGACGCAGCAGCCAGTTCTTCAGACGGAGGCTCGGGGCGTGGCGCGCGGCGACGATGAACGCGTAGTTGCGGGCCACCCGCAGCGGATGCCGTGCGTCCGTCCACGACCACAGCGAGTTCCGCCGGCCGGGGGTCGGATGGCGGGTCAGCCGGTCGTGGCGTGGACCGATCGGCTCCGATCCCTGCCTACCGTTATCGGTCGACCCGCGGCCGATATCGCGCTGTTCGTCGCGTTCGTCGCCGCCGCGTCGGCCGTCGGTGCCGATCGTCTCGTCACCGTTCGTCTCGTCAGCGTTCGTCTCGTCAGCGTTCGTCTCGTCGCCGTTCGTCTCGTCACCGTTCGTCTCGTCACCGTTCGTCTCGTCGCCGTTCGTCTCGTCACCGTCCGGCTGGTCGTCGCGCGGCTGATCCGCGTCCTCCTCGTCGCCGTCCGTCACGACCCGCCCATCGCAGGGAGACGGTTTGAAGTTACTCCTCGGGATCCGTCGCGGCGCCGTCCGGTTCCGCGTCGGCGACCGCCCGTCCACGAGATCCCTCGGTCTCTCCCTCGGTCGGGTCATCCTGACCTGCCCGCTCGGATTCCTCTATCTGGCCTGCTCGCCCCTCTACCTCCCCACGCCCGTCGCCGAAGGCGAGCGGCTGGGTCTCCCGGACCCGGACGCCCCGCGCCGCGAGGTGGCGGGTCCGCTGTCTGGCGAAGTCCTCCTCGCGGGTCCCGCGGGTCGCCAGCACGTACATCCGTGACTTGCCCACCGGTCGCATCGTCCGTCCGGCGCGCTGGGCGCCCTGGCGACGCGAGCCCCCCAGCCCCGACGCCGCGATGGCGACCTCCGCGTCGGGCAGGTCGATCCCCTCGTCGCCGATCCGCGAGACGACGATGGTGTCCAGCGGGCCGGACCGGAAGCGATCGAACAACCGGCTCCGACGGGCGTGGGGTGTCTCGCCGCTGACGAACGGTACGTCCAGGGCCTCGGCGATCGCCTCGCCCTGCTCGAGGAACTCGACGAAGATTATCGCCTTCGAGCCGCGGTGGGCGTGGAGGATGGCCTCGATCTCCCGGACCTTCGCCGGGTTGCTCGCGGCGAGCTGGCGCTTCTCGCCCCCGACGCTCGCGCCGTACTCGTTGCGGTGGGTCTCGGAGGCCCACGGCAGGTACCGGATCTCGACCTCTGGCTCGGCGACGTAGCCGGCGTCGAACAGGGCCTCCCAGTCGGTGCCGATCGGCCGCCCGATCAGCGTGAAGATCTCCCGCTCCCGGTCGTCCTCCCGGATGGGGGTCGCCGAGAGTCCGAGGCGGTGGCGGGTCTGGAGGTCCGCGCTGCGGCGGCTGACCGGCGCGGGTACGTGCTGGCACTCGTCGTAGACGATGAGCCCCCACTCGCGGGAGTCGAACAGCATCCGGTGGCGGTCCATTCCGGCGGTCTGGTAGGTGGCGATCGTCAGCGGCCGGATCTCCTTCTCGCCGCCGTGGTACTCGCCGACCTGCTCTGGCGCGAGGTCGGTGTGCTCGAGGACGTTCTCGCGCCACTGCCGGGCGAGCTCCCGTGAGGGGACGAGGACTAGCGTCTCTCCCCCGACGTCGGCCACGATCCCCAGCGCCGCGATCGTCTTCCCGGAGCCGGGCGGGCCCACGAGGACCCCCGACCGCGCGTCCGCGAACCGTGCCACCCAGTCGGCCTGGTAGGGTCGGAGCTCGGTGGTGAGCTCGATCGGGAGCGGCTCGCCCCGCTCGAGGACGCGGTGGTCCTGGACGGGGTAGCCGGCCTCGTAGAGGGTCCGTTTGACCTCCGCCGTGCGGTCCTCGGCGACCCAGGCGGTGGCGTCGCCGATGCGTGCCCGGAGGACGCCGTCGTCCAGGTGCTGTTCGGCGACGTTCCCGAGGAGGTCCGCGCTCTGTGCCTCCAGGACGACGTAGCCGTCCTCGTGGGTGGTCAGTCGGAACCGGTGGGCGCGCTCCCACTGGCCCTCGACCCACTCCTCGAGGGCGTCGTACCGACCCCCGAGGGCGGACCGCATCGTCGTCCGCAGCGCGTCCAGCGACTCGAACGGCGCGCTCCAGACGTCCTGTTCGCGGACCTCGTACCGGTAGCCCTCCTCGCGGTTCGTGTCCGCGAGGTGGGCGAACTGCGACAGCTGCGCCCGCGTGAACTGCGAGGGCCGGTCGGCGACGATCTCGCGGCGCCGCGGGAAGACCGTGAGCCGCTCGCGGGCCGCCGTCTCGCGGTAGTCGCTGGGGAACCAGACCACCGGGTCCGCCTCGACGTCGAGGCGTTCGACCCGCCCCGCGGAGGCGAGCTGCTCGAGTCCGTCGACCGCCTCCGCCTGCGAACAGTCGGCCAGCCGGGCGACCTCGCTGGCGGTCACGACCGGTCGCCGTCGGTCCTCCAGCGCGTCGTAGAAGGCGTCCACGTCGACCGGTGTCTCTGCAGGAGCGTCGCCCTCGTCGGTCTCGTCGCTCCCGTCGGTGTCGTCACTCGCGGTCTCGTCGCTCCCGTCGGTGTCGTCACTCGCGGTCCCATCGTTCCCGTCGGTGTCGTCACTCGCGGTCCCATCGTTCCCGTCGCCGTCGTCACTTTCGGTACCGCCTACGTCGCCGTCGTCGTTTTCATCACGGAGGTCGTCACTTGCAGTGCTGTGGTCGTCGTCGGCAGTCCCGTCGCCACCGGTCGGGACTCCGTCCTCCTCGACGACACGGGAGTCACGGTGGGCGTCCCCGCCGGCTGGCTCGTCGGTCACAGCGGTGCGTTGCCGGCCGACGGACAAAAGCACCAGCTTTCGGGTCGTGGTCCGCCCGACCGAGGTCGGCAGGCTTTTTCTCCAGCGCTCGGTGGGGTCCGACATGGGCGACTTCGACCTGGACCTGCAGAGCGCGGAGGGCGAGCTCGACGACCCGGAGACCGCCGGTCAGGTGGTCCTGGGCGTCCTCGACGGGACGACCGACCCCGACGAGTGGATCGCCCACGTCGAGCGCGACGACGTCCTCGTGTTGAGCGTCGAGGGGGAACTCAACGAGCTGGCGGCCCCGTTCGCGCGCGACGTCCGCGAGATGGGCGGCGAGCTGATGCACTTCCGGGAGTTCCTCGTCGTCGCGCCGCCCGGTCGGGAGATCGACACCGACCGGCTGAACTGATCGATCTCACGGATCGCCTGGACTGATCGATCTCACCGACCGGCCGGATCGCTCGGTTCGAGGAGGCTCAGGTAGTGTCCGTCCGGATCGCGGATCCTGACCCCTCCCTCGATCGACTCGCGTCTCGTCACCCGGTCGGTAACCGCGTCGGCGACCGCGGTCGGGTCCGGCGCCTCGATCCCGACGTCGACGTGGACGCCTCCGCGCGCGTCGGCCAGGCCCAGGTGTGGCTCCCACAGCTCGACGTCGAACGGTCCGGTGGTCAGGCGGGTGCGCTTGCGGGAGTCCCCACGATCGACGATCTCGAAACCGAGGTCGACGTAGAACGACTCCGCGTCCGGGAGGGACTCGACCTCGAAGACCACTTCGAATATCCCCGCGAGGGACGGCTCCGGACCGTCTGGTTCGTCGGCGGCGCCGGCGATCTCGACGCAGTTCCCCTCCGGGTCGTAGAAGTAGAGCGAGCGCATGCCACCGAAGTCGACCTCCTCGAGATCGAACGTCCCCGAGAGGCGGTCCCACCACGCGTCGTAGGCGTCGGCGGGACAGGCGAAGGCGTAGTGGGTGTGCAGTCCCCCGCGGGGCACGCCGTCGGGTCGGCGCAGGCGGAGTTCGGCGCCCCCGCCCGCGTCGAGCGCCACCTCGCGGTCGGATCGTGCGATCGGCGACAGATCGAGGTGCTCGCGGTAGAACCCGACGACGGGATCCAGGTACTTCACCTCCAGACAGAGCCACCGACACGTCCCGAGCATACGGGACGTGGGCGGCCCGCGGCGATAAACCTCCGGTCCACGGTGTCGACGGGCTCCGTCCGCGATCCCCCGTCGAGCGGACCCCCATGGGCCTCACCGGCCGTGGACGTGGCGCCTCTGGCTGGCGGTTTTAAGCGGCCGCAGCCCGTATATTTCGGATATGCCCCTGAAAGGCTCCGGCCCGGCCGACGTGGAGGTCGTCGACCGGTTCGATCGCGGGGTCGGCTGGCTCGCCTTCCCCGACGAGGCGATGCAGCGCGCCTCCCACGCCCTCGTCGGTGACGACGGTCGGGTCTGGGTGGTCGAACCGGTGGACGTCGAGGGCGTCGACGACCTGCTCGCGGAGTACGGCGAGGTCGCGGGCACCGTCGTCCTCATGGACCGCCACGAGCGGGACGCGGGACCGATCGCCCGTCGCCACGACGTCCCGGTGTACGTCCCGGCGTGGATGGGAGGCGTCGCGGACTCCATCGGGACGCGGGTCGAGCGGTTCGACGGGACGCTCGGGGGCTTCAGCGTCGAACGGGTCATCGACAACCCGCTGTGGCAGGAGGCGACGCTCTTCGACGGCGAGACGCTCGTGGTGCCGGAGGCGCTGGGGACCGTACCGTACTTCCGGGCGGCCGGCGAGCGCCTCGGCGTCCATCCCCTCCTCCGGCCGCTTCCCCCGCGGTCACTGCGTGCGTACGACCCGGATCGATTGCTGGTCGGCCACGGCGCCGGGCTCACGACCGACGTCGGTGCGGGGATCCGGGAGGCCATCGACGGTTCCAGGGGTCGGATGCTCTCGCTGTACGCCAGCAACCTGCGGGCGCTGGCAGGTCTCCAGTAGGGCGTCTCAGTGGGACGTCCACGTTGGACACCGCCAGTAGAACACTGCCGGGAGGACGAGGATGGATCCAGTCGGAAGACGCGTTGCGCTGGGGCTCAGGGTGGTGTTCGGGTACGGGTTCGGGCTGGTGTTCGGGTACGGGTTCGGGCTGGTGTTCGGGTACGGGTTCGGGCTGGTGTTCGGGTTCGGGCTCAGGCTCGGGTTCG
>SLIW01000134.1 GCA_007135435.1 Natronomonas sp. | reverse complement strand
GGCTCGTGGCGCCGGCGGTTCTTCGACGCGCCCTACACGTTCAACGCGCTGGTCTCGATGGGCGTCCTCGTCGACACCTTCGAGACCGCCGTCACCTGGGACCGGTTCCCGGAACTCCACGAGGCGATCCAGGAGACCGTCCTAAATGCCATGCACGAGGAGTGCGGCGCCGGCTTCCTCTCGTGTCGGTTCACCCACGTCTACGAGGACGGTCCGGCGCCCTACTACACGATGCTCGCGCCCGCGGAGGTCGGCCGCGAGCTCGAGCAGTGGGAGGCGATCAAACGGGCCGCCTCGGATGTGCTGCTGGACCACGGCGCGACGATCACCCACCACCACGCCGTCGGCCGGGTCCACCGCGAGCACTACCACCGCGAGGCGCCGGACAGGTACCTCGACGCCCTGCGGTCGATGAAACGGACGCTGGACCCGGAGGGGATCATGAACCCAGGGGCGCTACTGTGAGGGACGTCCGGTCCGACCCTTGGACCTCCCGCGGCCGTCAGCTCCTTGACAGGGCAGCGTGAACCCCCACGAGATTACGCCATGAGCGCACTCGTCCGGATATTCGGAGGGCTCGTCCAGACCGTCGTGAGCATCGCGGTGCTGACCCTGCTGGGGATCATCGCGTTCTTCGTGACCGTCTTCGTCGTCTCGACCGGCGCAGGGCTCGCGGGGTACGACCCGAGCGGGGACTTCGTCGTGCTCTCGGCCGCCCTGCTGGTGATCGCGGGGCTGCTCGGTGGCATCCCGTTCGGCGGGGAGCGGCCCGCCGGGGCCACCGACGACGGACACCACGCCGGCTTCGAGTGACCCTCCGGGTCGACGAACGCGGAGGCATCGATCCGGGGTGTTCGACCGCTGTTTTCGCCAGACGATGGGACGGCAGTGGTGTCGACCCGAGAGCCGTAATCGGCCGCAAGGGACCACCAACGATCCCGCCATAACCCACACCGACGTGTCCGTCCGATGGTGAGACACCGCCATGCCCCAGATAGATTCCCGATACGAGGAGGGCGACGTCGTGGCGACCGACCGCGGGCGCGGCGTCGTCGCGGCCGTCCTGGCCGAGGACTTCGAGTTCCCGCAGGGCGACGACGACCTCGCGGAGGTATCGGCGTCCGACGACCAGCCAGCCTACGTCGTCGGATTAACGTCGACCGACAGCGGTGACGCCGGCTCGGCGGTCTACCGCGCCTCCGACCTGGAGGCGTCCTCCTTCCCGGACGACGACGGCGACGGCGAAGGGGGAGGGCCAGCGGAGACAGACAGCGACGGTTCGATCACCGACGTCGTCTCCGAGTCGGTCGACGCCCTCGACGGCCTGCCCGAGGGCTGGGACCGCCAGAGCGTCCTCCAGTACTGGTCGTCCATCGGCGGTTCCTGGGAGGAGTGCGTCGACGACCTGACCGACGACGAGGAATTCGACGAGGAACGTGCCAGGGAGCAGTGCTCAGCGATGAAGGACGAGGTCCTGCGGACGACCCGCTGGCGGAACCGGTTCTGATCCTGTCGGCTGTAATTCCGTGAAGATCGCTCGGAGAGGGTCGGGAGGGCAATCTCCGAGACGTCGTGTATTGGACACTTCCGTTCAATCAGTTACAGCCGACAGTATGAGCACCTGGAACGCACCGACTCCCCCAGTTTCACGTGCGATGACGTGGCGCCGCACTGCCGACCCCAGCGGAGCCCCTCGTACCGGACGCTGGCCGTCGACGGATCAATCCTCGGTCCAGTACATCAGCGCCTCCCGTTCCGCTCCGCAGTTCGGGCACTCGTCCGGGAGGCCCTCGTCGAGCTCACCCATCTCTCCGCAGTCCAGACACCGCCACATGAGCTCCGCTTCGCCGAACTCGTGACCGGAGCGGACGTGCTCGACGCTCAGGTCCGCGAGTCCGGTCCGTCTGGAGACGAAGAAACCGTCCTCCGAGAGTCCCCGCGCCCGTCCGAGGAGCTCGCCGTCGTCGTTGTACACCGGTTCGCCGAGCGAGACCTCGACCGGACGGTCCTGGTCGCCGCTCTCGTCGTCGGTCGGCCCGTTCGAAGCGTCCATGCGGTTCCCAGGGCACCGACGGCCGTTAACCCATTGACCCGACGGTTGGGTGGGCACGGTCTCGCGCAGACCATATCCGACCCGTTGGTCTCCGTTCGACCCCGTTCGATTCCGTCCGACCCCGTTCGATTCCGTTTGATTCCAGACAGCCCACCGCGACACAACGACTATTCCCGCTCCCGCTCTGTCTCCGACGATGAGCCACCGTACGTTCGAGGACGTCACCGTCGGCGAGACGATCAACTGCGGGTCCACCTCGGTCACCGCAGACGAGATCGTCGCCTTCGCGGAGACGTACGATCCGCTCCCCATCCACACCGACCCGGAGGCGGCGGCCGACTCCCCGTTCGGCGGGTTGATCGCCAGCGGCGTCCACACCTGGGCGCTGACACAGCCGCTCGTCGTCGAGCACTTCTACCTGGACTCCGACCTCGTCGCCGCGGGGCTCATCGAGGAGGT
>SLIW01000033.1 GCA_007135435.1 Natronomonas sp. | reverse complement strand
GACCCGTTCAAACTCGGTATCACCGTCCCTCGTTTGTTCGCCATCGTCAGTACCCGCACGCATCCCTTCGAGGGCGAACAGTTCGTCGGAGTGACCGTCACCACGACGGATCACATGGTCGCCCATCCGTTGCTGGATGAGTACTGGGAGTACGGCGGAGCTCCAGAGCGATCGTATCTCCTCCCACTGTCGCTACACACCCCGCGAGTGTCTGCCATTCAGGCCCCACCGAACGACGAGTCGATAACCGACCCGTGGCAGGGTCGACTCGCCCGGGAGATCATGGAACAGGTCATCGAGGAGATCGTCTGGACACTTCGGAAGGTCGAGTGACTCCTTATTTACCGATCCGAGACTCAGAATTTTACGCCTATAGACGTGGTTGCTCGGTGACTTTCTCGTGCTGGTTTCGATGGATGTTCCGGTGAGGAGCTGATCCGCTCTTCGACGTTCTGATCCGGGCTGTGCCGAGACTGGCGGCTATTTTATGCACAACGTCCCCGGCACTCGTAACTCCACGGGCACGGTTTTCCTATCGCAGCATACGGTTTAACAAGGTCAGAGACCCACCACCTGCCGAGCTGGAAAATGTGGTCCGTCGAGGTCTCTATCCCCCAAAACCCTCGATACAGTAAGCTCCAGGGTTCGGCGGCGTCCGGAGGAGAACTCGCGAGTCCCGCTATCCCGTCGGGTCGTTCCGCTCGCGGACCCAGCGGTCGTTGCCGTACTTCTCCTCGACGAGCTCCCTGGCCCGCTGGCGCTCGTCGTCGGTCCACTCGCCCTCATCGGCGTCGGCCCACGCCGCGAGGGCGTCCTCGAGCTCGCGCACGAACCGCGAGCGCTGGAGGTCGGAGCCGACGCCGGCGCCGGCACCCGCCTCGACGACGTCCTCGCGATCGAGCCACTCGTCGACGCCGCACACCCGCGCGTCGAAGTCGTCGGTGCTTAGCGGCGGGTCGACGAAGCACCCGAGGTGCCGCTCGGCGTCGGCGTCGAACGTGAGCGAGCCGTGCTGGACGATGGCCTCCCGGGTCCGGTACTGGGCGTTCCCGGCGATCTTCCGGCCATCGGGGCCCGTCAGGTCGTGTGCGGGATCCACCTTGCGGAGGTAGCACAGCGGCTGCCAGACCGGCTCCCGCTCGGCGGCGGCGAAGTCGACGTCGACCCCGATGGCCGCGAAGGCCGCGAGGACGGGTTCGAGGAGCCGCCGGTAGGAGTCGGTGACGTCGCCGGGGAACTCGTCGGCCGGCGCGATGATCGAGTAGGCGACGTCGCCGGTCGTGTCGTGGTAGATCGCGCCGCCGCCGGTGGGTCGGCGGGTGACGTCGACGTCCCGCGCCGCGCAGTGGTCCCAGTCGACGATGGCGGCGTCGTTGCCGTAGCCCAGTGAGACGGTGCTCGGGACCCACTGGTAGACCCGGACGGTGGCCGGACCGCCCGCGGCGACCGTCTCGGCGGCGACCTCGTCGTAGGCCATCGCCGCGGGCCCGCGGTGCTCCTCCTCGCGTACGAGCCGCCAGTCCATACCCCGGGTTGTGGGGGCGACGGGATAGCGGTTGCGCCGTGGTGGTGAGCAGACCGATATGGACGGTTCGACCATCCGGGGTCGTTTCGAATCGAGACGCATACCTCGAAAGCCCTCGGGCGGCTCCAGTCGCGCGACCCGCGCTGCGCTCCTCGGCCTCACTTCGTTCGGCCTGCGGTGCTTGCGGGGTCGGGCTTCCCGGAGCCGCCCTCGCCCTTTCATTCCGCCAGGAGGGTGGATATCCACCATGGCGCGTGCTCGCCGACCGCTCCGAGCATTCACGCGAGGAGTGGTCGGCAGGTTCCACACGCGAGGGATGAGTAACGCAGGCGAGCGACCGTCGGGAGCGAGCCGAGTAATGCAGTCGGTTGGGGAGGGGTGTGGCTGCGGTGCGGTGCTGTTCCTGGCGGAATCGAAGGGCGAGGCCGGGTCGGCGAAGCACGGACCCTTAAGCACCGCAGCGACCGCAGGGAGCGAGGAGCGCAGAGCGGTCCGCGCGAGTCGAGCCGGCCGAGGGCTTCGCAAGCGTGACCCTCTGTCTTCGCACCTAGGAGCCGCCCGAGGGCTTTCAGGTGTCGTCATTCGATGAGCAGGCTGATCACCAGACGCAACTGATGGCCGTTACTCCTCGAGCCGCGCCCGGGCGGTCTCGACAGCGTCGGCGACGGAAAGGCGATCGTCGAAACCGCATCGCTCGGCCACGACACGCCCAGACAGCCCCCGGACGTCCACGCAGTAGTACGCCCACGCCTCGTCCTCGGGTACACCCCGCCGGAGCAACGATTCGATCACGGCCTCGACGAGCTGCTGGCCTGCCTCGGCGTCGGCGGGCTTGTGCACGACCACGGGATCGGAGCCCTCGAGGTCGACCGACCCGTCTGCGTCGACGAGCCGCCGCGCGGCCTGATGGTGGGTCACCCGGACGATCGTCCGGTCGACCTGATCGTACACCTCGAGGTCGTCGAGGAGCCGGTCCCACCACCGGCGCT
>SLIW01000022.1 GCA_007135435.1 Natronomonas sp. | reverse complement strand
GTCCCACAGCGTGAAGAACGCCGCGTAGCCGGACTCGAAGTCGCCATCCGCCGCCTCGAGGGCGTCGGTACAGCCAGCCAACGTCCCGAGCCCCAGTGCTCCGGCGCCGGCGGTGCCCTTCATCATCGACCGCCGTGTCAGGTCCATATCGGTACTCTATGCAGCATCCGATAAAAACGTTATTATCGGGAATACAGTTGTTAATAATCACTGGTATCTGAGCCACTCAATTATTAACGCCGCGGATACCGTGGGCCTGGGCGTGGGTACCCAACCGGTCACGGACCGGCCGACTGGAGGTACGGCGGCTTGCTCGACGGAACTGACCACATAGTTATAACCCAGGGCGCAGAATGCGGTCCTGGAGCCTTCGGGCTCCGTAGTGTCACACCGGGGGATTCGTCCCCCATCTGTCTGTGGCACGGATCCACCGCCGTGAGCCGACGGTGTGCCGCTACCGGACGGGACTCGGGAGGATCGACAGCCGGGCGCCGCTACGGTCGTGGACGGTGCGCTCGACGGTCCTCAGGCGTGCGCCTGGATGGACTGCACGAGCGAGCCCTTCTCCTGGACGCCGACCATCCGCTCGGCGACCTCGCCGTCGGCGAAGAGGTACAGCGTGGGCACCCCCTGCACCTGGTACTCCTGGGCGAGGGCCTGGTTGGTGTCGACGTCGACCTTCGCGACGGCGGCGTCCGTCTCCGCGGCGATCTCGGCGACCGTCGGTTCGAGCATCTTGCAGGGGCCGCACCAGTCGGCGTGGAAGTCGACGAGCAGGATCCGGTGGGACGCGACCAGCTCCTGGAAGTGCTCCCGGCCCGTGACGTGGATGGGCTCGGCCGGTGCGGACGCTTCCAGCTGCCCCTCGAGCTGCTCGCGCTTCTTCCTCCGGATGGCCTCGATCTCCTCGTCGTCGTTCATACCGCCCGATAGCGGTCACCGGCGGTTAACTCCTTCGGGGATCGGGGTTGGTGATCGTCGGGGATCGGGGTTGGTGATCGGCTCCTGGGACCGAATCCCGGATACCGGGGCCTCGATACGGGCTCCCGTTCGAGGCGCTCCGAGCTGGAGCTCCCGACCAGTGGAGAGGGCTGTGGATGAACGCACGCTCGAGGGGGTGGACGGCCGGAGGTGATCGGCTTCGCGGCAACCGGAGATGGCTGGACTTGCACAGAGCGGAGGTGCTCGGAGTCGCGCCAGGGCGACCGCGTACGGCGACCGACAACAGTTAAGGGGTGGCCACCCCACCCGCCGCTATGGAACCCGACGCGGAACCCCAGGAGATCACGTCACTGGTCGGTCGCGAGGTCTACTCGAACAACGGCGTCTTCGTCGGCGAGGTCGAGGACATCCGACTGGAGATGGACCGCGAGGTCGTGACCGGGCTCGCCCTGGGCCAGGTCAACCGCGAGCTGTTCGACGCCCGGGTCGACAATTCCCGGGGCGTCATCATCCCGTACCGCTGGGTCAGGGCAGTCGGCGATATAGTCCTCGTGAACGACATCGTCGAGCGGCTCCGCGAATCCGAGAACGAAGAGGCCGCCGCCTAGGCTAGAGCAATCCGGCGCGGAGACGTACCTTCGGGCGGGCGCGCTGATTAAGCGGGTGGTGGTGAGGGTGGGTGTTCGGACGGCAGGTGGTGGTGAGGGTGGGTGTTCGGACGGCAGGTGTTCGACAGGACAGGTGTTCGACAGGGCAGGTGCTCGATGACCGTGGTCGTCAGCCCCCGTTCGTGCCTTCGTTGCTGCTCTCGACGCCCATCGCCGCGAACAGCTTCGTCCGGACGGCCTCTTCGGAGAGCGTCAGGAGCGTCTCGCGCTGGTCGCCCGATGGGTCGATGCCGGTGAAGATGCCGAGGGGGATCTCCGCGGCGGCGTCGGTGGTGTGGCCGACGACCTCGCCGGTGTCGCCGAAGGCGTCCTCGAGGACGTTCCCGATGTTCATCCGGATGTCCTTCGAGCGGGCGGCGAGGTAGATCGTCTCGTCGGCGATGGCGAACACCGCGGAGGTGGTGATCCCCTCGAGGTTGAGGAGGTGCTGGGCGGCCTGCGAGAGGGCGTCGCGGTCGCGGATGAACCCCGCGTTGGAGACCAGGTGCGAGCCCTTGACCTCGCGGTTGCGGATCGCCTCCGCGAGCACGTCCAGCGTCTCGGGGCTCATCGACGGCGACTCGACCTGCTCGAGGGTGTCGTGGTCGGCGAAGGGGTAGAGGTAGGCGGCGGCGGTCAGGTCCGCCGGGGTGGTGTCGCGCTTGAAGTCGAGTGTCTCCGCCCGGATGCCGTAGAGCAGCGCCGTCGCGACCTCGGTCGGCAGCGTGATGTCGAACTCCTGGATGTACTTGGTGAGGATGGTCGAGGTCGACGACACGTTCGGCCGGATGTCGGTGAACGCGGCGCCGTAGTCCACCTCCGGCTCGAAGTGGTCGATGACGATGTCGACGTCCCGGTCCACCACCGGCTCGGTGGCCTTCGCGCAGTCGACCAGCGCGACCACGTCGTAGCTCTCGATGGCCGCCTC
>SLIW01000168.1 GCA_007135435.1 Natronomonas sp. | reverse complement strand
GCGCCGCTCGCGCACCCGGCGGCCCCGACGGGGCCGCCCGCCCGGCACGAGGGTTAGCCGACCGACCGTGGCACGCCGCCTGGAGTGAGGTCGGACGTTAGTGTTCCGGGCGTACATTTCGATCACGCCGTGAGAATTATCTATAGTTACGTTGGTCACGTTCCACACGCCATCGTTGGAACGCGTATGACGCAGTGAGACCGTCATCTATCGTGGTATCCGGAAATCGCCGCGACCTGCGTGCGTCCAAGGACGACTGTCGGGTGTGATGCCGCACTGTCGAATCGGCGACTCGGCGGAGTCCGAGATCCCTTTGGTAACGCACGTTCTGTGGTGGCTTTGAAGCTCGCCCTAGACCTCGTGAGTTAGCCGCGTCGCCGTCGCCTTCCACGTCAGGACGACCCCGCATCCCTCCGCCAATCCGAGTCGGTCCACACTGTCTTCTGTCACCAGGGCTCGAAAGATCGCGCCGCCAGCCTCGATATGCACGGTGAATACCGTCTCGCCCGGCTCAATCTCGGCAACGATTCCGGACAGATGGTTCCTCGCACTCGTCGAATCGGGATCCGGATCGGCAGCCGGTTCGAGGACGGTGAGCGAGTCGGCCCCGATCCGGACCTGGACGAGATCGCCGAGGGAGACACCGTCGTGCAGGCCCCGAACGGTTCCGACGCTCGTCTCCACGTCCGCCAGCTCACCCGCGATGGACGAGACCGTCCCTTCGAGGACCGTCTCGGGAACGTGCGCGGTCGCCGAAAGGGCCACCTGGAGCCGTTCGTACCTGTTCAGCAGCCGTGTCGCGTCGTCGGTCAATCTGCTCCCACCACCACCGCTTCCGCCACGCTGGCGTTCGACGAGGTCGCCGAACGCCGATTCGAGTTCTTCGATCCGGGTGAGGGCACGGGCACGCGACCGGCCGAGGTTCGTCGACGCCCTCGCGACCGAGCCGGTCACGTCGATCTCCCGGAGCAACCCGACGTCCCGTTCGCCGAGTTCGACCCCGTCGCGCACGAGCGCGGCACGCCCCAGTCCACTCGTTTCGCCCATCTTCGGAATCTACTCCTGGAGGTCGCTCGGATCTCGTCGGTCTCCCGTCCTGGTTCCGTAGACGAGTTCACCGTCGATGAACTTCCGCGCCCGGGGATCGTCCGGGTTCGTGAACACGCGTTCTGCAGGGCCGAACTCGATGAGCCGCCCCTCGAGCACCACGGCGACGCGATCGGCGACACGCTCGGCCTGGTGCATGTCGTGGGTGGCGATGGCGACGCCGAGACCACGCGCTCGTGCCGTCTCGATCGCGTCCTCGATGACGGCGGTGTTCCGGGGATCGAGGTCGGAGGTGGGTTCGTCGAGGAGCAGGAAGTCCGGGTCGTACGCGAGGGCTCGAGCGAACGCCACGCGCTTCGCTTCGCCGCCCGAGAGCGAGGTCGCCGACCGCGTCTCCGCCTCCGCGAGCCCGACGACGTCCAGTGCTTCGGCGACCCCCTCGCCCGTGTCCTCGCCACCGATCCGCGAGAGCCAGTGGGTGAGCCGATCGCGCCACCCTCGACGGATGTGCCGTCCGTAACTCACGTTCCGGCGAACGGTCGCGTCGAAGAGGTTCGCCTCCTGGAACACCATCCCGATGCGTCGTCGGACCTCGAGCCGTTCGCGCTCGGAGCGCGTCCACACGTCGGTTCCCTCCACCTCGACCGTCCCCCCGTCCGGGCGGTGAAAGAGCGCCAGTACCCGGAGGAGCGTCGTCTTCCCCGTGCCAGAGGGGCCGATGATCGCCACCGTCTCGCCCTGTTCGACCGCGAGCGATACATCGTCGAGCACGTCGGTGCCGTCGAATCCGTGACTGATGTTCCTGAGTGCGAGACCCTCGCTCGAACCCCACGCCCGTTCCTGCCGTTGCTGTCGTTGACGCATCATACGCGGCCACCACCCAACCTGAGAACGATGCCGTTGATCAACAGGACCAGTGTGACGAGGATCGCCCCGAGGATCATCGCCAGCTCGAAGCGTCCCTGCCGGGCTTCGAGCTGGATCGCCGTGGTGAGCGTCCGCGTGACGGACGTGCCGTCGGCACTGACGATGTTCCCGCCGACGATGAGGACCGATCCCACCTCGCTGATCGCCCGCCCCAGTCCGGCCAGGATGCCGGTCGCGATCCCGAACCGGGCTTCCTTGATGGTCACGAGAGCGACGTCGAGACGGGTCCCACCCATCGCGTACGCGGCGTCACGGACGCCGTCTTCGACGCTGGTGACGGCGGCGAGGCTCACGCCGGTGATGACCGGCGTCGCGAGGACGAACTGCGACATGATCATCGCCTCCGTCGTGAACACGAGGTCGAAGGTCCCGAGCGGGCCCTGATTCGAGACGGCGAACAGTACGACGAGACCGACGACGACGCTCGGGAATCCCATCCCCGTGTTGATCAGCGCGACGACGAATCCCTTGCCGGGGAACTGCGAGAACCCGACGAGGATCGCGATCGGGAGGCTCACGAGCGTCCCGAGCAGGACGGCAGTGAGGCTCACGTACAGCGAGACGTAGATGATGCTCTCGACGTAGTTCCGCTCGAAGGGGAAGTCGACGACGAGCGGCGTGAAACCGCCACCGACGGGAACGACTGACGATACCAGTTCGATCATGGATGACGGTTACTCGTCGTCCGGCGTCCAGTCCCCGGGGACGTACTGCTGGAAGTTCGGATCCCCCGAAACCGACTCGGGGAAGAACAACTGCTCGCCTCCGACCGTGTATTCCTCGATGATCTCCTGTCCCGCTCGAGACGTGATGAACCCGATGTAGGACATGGCGAGATCGTAGTTGACGTTCTCGTGGACAGCCGGGTTGACGGCGACGATGCCGTACGGATTCGCGAGGAGTTCCGGACCGCCTTCGATCGGCCCTTCGACGCGGATGGAGATGTCGAGTCCGGATCCGTGGGAGCGGTAGCTACCCCGGTCGGCGAGCGTATAGCCAGGAGTCTGGTTCGCCTGAGTCAGTACCTCGCCCATCCCGCTCCCAGCCACCCGGTACCATTCACCACCTGGTTCGACGCCCGCTTCGTCCCAGATGGCGAGTTCTTTCGCGTGTGTTCCAGAGTCGTCACCACGCGAGATGAAGGTGGACTCTGTCTCCGCGATCGCTCGAAATGCCGCTGTCACCTCGTCCATGCCATCGATCCCAGCAGGGTCGTCTTCGGGGCCAACGACGGCGAAATCGTTGAACATGAGATCACGGCGATTGACGCCGTAGCCCTCACGGATGAATGCATCTTCGAGCGAGCGAGCGTGAACCAGCACGACATCGGAGTCACCCGACCGCGCGGTTTCGAGGGCTGCGCCGGTTCCCAGTGCGACGGCGTCGACGTCGACGCCGTACCGATCCTCGAACGCCGCGTTCACCACGTCCAGTAAGCCGGTATCGTAGGTACTCGTCGTCGTCGTGAGGGTGAGGGTCTCCTCGAGGATGGCAGCCTTCTCGCCTCCGTCACCACCTGTACACCCTGCGAGTGCGGCGGTGACTCCGCCCACGGGAGCGGCGAGGAACTCCCTTCGTTGAATCATCTACGATACAACGTGCTGAACACACGTACATAGTGGTTTCGCCGATTCACGTAACCTATTATTGTTACGTCGGATGGGCCGTTCGACAGGTCGACTGGATTGCTCGTGGCGAGCGCGAACCGATCGAAACCAGGTCGACGGCCACCGACCACAGTCCGGATGTCGCGGACGTGTGGTGGTCCTGTCGTGTTCGTGTTCTATTCGGGGCACCACCGGCACAGGTCGTCCAGAGAACCACGTGAAAGTCACGCCCAGACCCGGGGGACAGTCGCCGTGGGCGGGACTGAAAGGGAGCGGGCAGAAACCCCCCGAGGCACCGTTCACCGCTCGACGTCGAGGTGTTGCTCGACGTCGAGGTGTTCCTCGAACGTGCGGGCGGTCCGCAACACGGTCGCGTCGTCGAACCGCCCACCGACCAGCATGAGGCCGACCGGGAGATCGTCGGGAGCGGCCGTACCCGCCGGGACGGACGCCGCCGGGTGGCCGGTGACGTCGAACGGGGCCGTGTTCGGGAGCATCGACAGCGCCCGCTCGATGGCCTCCACGCGGGAGATCGAACGGTCGACCTCGTGGGCCGTCTGTGGGGTCGTCGGCATCGCGAGGACGTCAACCCGTTCGAGCGCGTCGTCGTACTCGTCGGTGAGCAGGCGGGCCAGGTTCTGGGCCTTCGCGTAGTAGCGGCCCCGGTAGCGGTCCGAGAGGTACTCCCCGAGGACGAGCGCGAGCTTGAGGGTCGTGATGTAGTCGTCCGCCTGCGCGCGTCGGGCCCGGCCGAACGCCTCCGCCAGCTGGGTGTCGTGGAACCCCTTGCCGTGGTAGCCGACACACTCGCCGTCGACGGTGGCCGTGGTCTCCTCGAGCGCGATCGCGTTCCAGATGGGGAGCCCGTCGAGATGCATCGGGATCGAGACCTCCGAGACGCTCGCGCCGGCGTCCTCGAGGGCCTCCAGGGCCTCGCGGACGGTCTCGTCGACGGCCCGTTCGCTCGCCTCGTGGCCGAAGCCCTCCTCGAGGACCCCGACGGTCAGGTCGGCGGGGTCGGTGCCGAGCCCCTCCAGGTAGTCCTCGGTCGGTACCTCCGCACCCTGCCGTGGGTCGAGACCGTCGGCACCGGCGATCACGGACAGCACCCGGGCGCAGTCCTCGACGTCGCCGGCCATCGGACCGGCGTGGTCGAACGTCCGCCCCAGCCCGGCGATGCCCGTGTAGGGGACGAGCCCGTGGGTCGGCTTGTGGCCCACGATGCCGCTCCAGGCCGCGGGGATGCGGATGGAGCCGCCCTGGTCGCCGCCGATGGCGACGTCCACCTCGCCCGCGCCGACGGCCGCGGCCGACCCGGACGAGGAGCCGCCCGCCACGAAGTCGGGGTTCCGCGGGTTGCGCACGGGGCCCGTCGCCGAGAGCTCGCCGCTCCCCGAGAACGCCATGTCCTCCATGTTCAGCTTCCCGGTGATGGTCGCGCCGGCGTCGAGCAGCCGGGTGACGATCGTCGCGTCCGTCGACGGGACGTGGCCCTCGAGGAGCCGCGAGCCGAGCGTCATCTCGACGCCCGCCAGGTTGACGTTGTCCTTGAGCCCGACCTCGTAGCCGGCGAGCGGCCCGTCGTCGGCACCCCGGACCTCGCACCGCGTGACGAACGCGTTGAGCGGGTCCTCCTCGGGCCCCGGCCGGTGGCCCGGATCCCGCGAGTGGTACCGGACCTCCGGTCGGTGGTCGGGCAGCTGATCGAGACGCTCGTACCCCGCCAGCGTCTCGGGGATGATCTCGGCGAAGTCCGCGACCTCCTCGTCGGTCAGTTCGATGTGGTGGTCCCGCGCGTACGCCCGGATCTCCTCGGGCGTCGGTGGCCGAACGTTGGGTGGTGACTCGGACATCGCCCTGTGTGTATAGATAGCAAGGATCATAAATCGGGGGGCCACCGGCGGGACCCCGGAGGTCCGCGATCGAGGGTCGGCCGTGAGACAGCGGCGGACCTACCGGCGTTCGTCCACGGCGAGGTCGAGCGACGCTACTGGCCGGGGTCCGGGGGCGACCAGGTGGTATGCGGGTCGTACCAGGGTACGCGTGTCGTTACGAAATGGCCGGACGTCGTGGGACGGGATATGAGGCGCTGGGCCCGGACCCTGGTCGGCGCGGTCGCGTTCGCCCTCTTCTTCCTGTCGGCCGCGGGGGTCGGTGCCGTCGTCGCCGCGCACTACTACGGACCCGGCCTGGAGCCGTCGCGGGTCCAGACCGACATCGCGGCGTTCACCGTCGCCGCGGCGGTGTCCTACTGGTGTCTGTCGACCGCCGCGGCGGGCCTCACTCGCCGTCGTCACGGCGAGACCTAGCCGTGGACGGATGACACCGAGGACCGCCGTCCCGGGTCGTGATCGCCCGGTACGTTATCCGGGTCGGGACCGAACAGCCCTCCGAGGCCGGCCGCGCGGGGACCACGCCCCGGGCAACACGTCCTCGAGGTGTGGGTACGGACCCAGACGCCGCCGTGATGTGGCCGACGACGGTGCCGACGAGGACAGTGCCGACGAGGACGGTGCCGACGAGGACGGTGCCGACGAGGACGGCGCCGATGGAGACGCCGCCGACCAGGACGCCGACCCAGACGCCGACCCGGACGCCGCCGACCAGGACGGTACTGACGAAGAATTCGATGGCGAGGGCCACACCGGCGGGGCCCGGACCGGACGGCATCGTCACGTATCGGCCAACCTCCCCGAAAACCGGCCGCCCACCATCGACGCATGACTGACGACGGCCCACCCACCAGGATGCCGGAGGGATTCGAGTACGATGACGCCAGCGAGGCCTACCGGACGGTCCTCGCCGGAGCCGACTCGGTGAGTACCACGATCCCGCTCGCCGTGGCGGCCCTGGAGGACAGCGACGTCGAGGATGTGCCGATACTGGTCGAGGTCCTGGATCCGGACGCGATTGAGCGACTCTTCGCCGAGAAACCGGACGGGACGCCGCGAGAGGGTGGGAGGCTCTCGTTCACCCTCGCCGGCTACGAGATCACCCTCGAGGCGATCGCCGACGGGATCGAGGTGGAGATCAGGCCACCGTGACGCCATCGAACGGGCCGTATTGACATCCCGATCGGGCCGATCGACGAGGCCGGTCACAGGCGGACGGTGGCGGCCGGTCACGCACCGACGAAACCGGCCGATCACGTGTCGGGCGCTGCTGACCCACCCGTGCGCGTACCCTTCACGTGCGAGTCCTGACCTGTCAGGGGACAGAACTACCTGCACGAGCGAGAGAACGACCACGCAGGCGACATCTTCGCGGTCGGATAGTTCAGGTCGGCGACCTGTCCGGATCCGCACGAAGTTCTCACGAGCGGTATGCTACCGCCGTGTGAGCGGCGTGTCGACCTGTCGGTGAACGGTAGCAATCATTCATCCATCAACAAAGCGCAGTCAATCAGGCAGAACACCTTCATATCCGCCTGTGGGTAGGATGCGTATGGGAACGCAGGAGGTTGCCGCGCCTGGACCCACCGTTCTGGGACCGGGTGTGTCGCCGACCGGCCGTGAAACGACGCGCGCTCCCGCCGGGCGCGAACCGACGAGCGCGCAGCCGGTGGTCACGTAGCACGACGATGGCAGACTCAGATTCCAAACGGTCGGTGGACTGGGACGCGATCGGCTACGTCATCAGTTCGAAGTACCGCGTCGCGGTCCTGCGGAACCTCTCGAGCGGCCCGGCGACGCCGACGACGATCGCCGACGCCTCCGAGCTCGGGATCACGCACATCTCGCGGGCGCTCCGACGACTGGAGGACCGTAACATCGTCGAGCTCATCGTCCCCGAGGAGCAGCAGAAGGGGCGACTCTACGCTCTCACCGACAAGGGCGAGCAGACCTGGGAGGGCATCCAGGTGACGGGGATGCTCAGCTGATCGGCACGCGTCGTCCACCAGGACGGGCCGCAACCGGAACCGAGGGCCGGCCTATTAGCGTTCTCCTACCACCGTTCCGCTTCCCCATCCACGTGATACCACGGAAATTACAATACCCCCTGGTAGTCTACGCTGGGTAACATGCGTCGACGAACAGTCCTGTCAGCGGCAGCCGTCGGCGCGGCGGCCGCGGCGGGATGTGGGGGCGTCCTGCCCGGAGGGGACGACGGGGTCGAAGACGACCGGGCCGACGACCGGGACGCAGACGAGCGAGACGCCGACGAGCGGGACCCCGACGACGAGGAAGGGGTCCCCCGGGGCGACGAGTTCGAGACGGTCGTCGACCTGGTCGAGGAAGGGGCCGATCCGACTGGCGAGGAGTCGATCCGACCGTTCCTCGATGAGTTCGCCGACGACGACACCCTCCTCTACCTCTCGGAGGGCCGGTTCTACGTGGACGACATCTGGTGGGAGCCGGACCTCACCGGGTTCGGCATCGTCGGTGAAGACGCGACCATCGTTCCGCCGGCCGACGAGGCGACCAGGTTGCTCAACGTCGACGGGGGGCGCGACGCCCTCGTCGCGGGCCTGACGTTCGACTACACCGAGTCGGTCGGGGGCCGGGCGCTGCAGGTGGTCGTCGACGACGGACTCGAGGTGATCGACGTCTCGGTGATCGGTCGGCTGGAGGAAGGTCCCGGCCCCATCCGCGTGGACATCACCGACCCCGACGGCGAGGGGACCGTCGAGCGGCTCGCGTTCCCCGACGGGGGTACCGCGGAGTCGATCGCGACCGGTCTGTACGTCGGGAACAGCAACCAGGGCGACCTCACGGTCAGGGACTGCCACATCGAGGGCTTCCCGGACAACGGCCTGTATGGCGATCCCCCGGCGGGGACGGTCAACGTCGACGGCGGCTACTTCGCGAACAACGGCATCGCCAGCGTCCGGGTCCGGGGTGGGTCCATCGTTCGCGACGCGCACGTCCGCTGCGACGACGCCCCCCGTGACTTCCCGAACATGCGGGGCATCAGGGCCACCGACTACGAGCCACGCGAGGAGAGCGAACCGGTGGTGGTCGAGGGGTGCCGCGTGGAGATGCTGGACGTCACCCACAGCGATGGCGCCATCGTGCTCGGGACCGGGCTCGCGGCACTGGAGATTCGGGACACCCACGTCCGGGTGGACGCGGACGGCGTCTACGGCGTCCGGATCACCACGCCCGACCGGGTCGTCGCCGAGGGGGCGTCGCCGCCCAGGGTGTCGTGTGCCGACCTCACGGTGACGGGTCGGGCCGAGGGCGCGGCCGCCATCCGGATCTCCGACCGCGACGGCGGTGAGATCCGCGACCTGCTGGTCTACCAGTCCGGCGCCGACCGCGATGGCATCCAGTTCCACCGCTCCAACGACAACACCGTCACCGACAGCGTCATCGAGGTCAGGGGCGAGCCGATCAAGTTCGTCGAGGCAACGGCCCAGGTCGAACGAACAATCTCGACGCGCTCGCCGCCGTTCCCGTTCGGCGGCTGAATCGATCGAGGAAGCCGGTGGCGAGGTCGGACCGGTGGCCGATCGACGAACGTGCCGGTCTACTCCCCGTCGAGCGGCGTGGCATCGTCCCGGACGTCCGCCAGGTCGAGGCGGCGCACCGTCTCGGGGGTCGGCCGTCCGGACCGACCCCAGCCCCTGATCGCGTAGTAGGCGTCCAGCATCGCCGCGAACTGGTCGGGGTCGACGCCCTCATCGCCAACCAGCGCGGGGGGCAGGGCGTCGTCGCGCCGGTCGAGCCCCTCCCGGACGTTGAACAGCCTGACCAGGTTCCAGATGCGCTCGCCGGTCCGCTCGAGGTCGCCGTGCGGCGCGCCCACGGCCGCGAGCCACGCGGGGACGTCGAGGGCCTCCCCGGCGAAGTCGTCGGCGACGAGGCTCCAGCGGACGGCGCGGGCGTCCTGGGCCGCGATCACCTCCGTCGCGGCCCGGCGTGGGCCCCACGGATCATCGAAGACGGCGCGCTCGACGGGTCTGGCCCGGCGGTGGCACGCCCCACGGTCGCTCGTCGCGTACGCGAGCGCCATGGTCGGCTCGCCGCCGGGGTCGTACCCCGGGAGCGTCATCCGCTTCACCGCCGGGACGAACTCGCCGCCCCCGAGGCGGTCCGTCGCGGCCTCGACGCCGTCGGCGAGGGCGTCGCCGAGGGGTGATCCCCGGGTCGCGATCTCCTCGAAGAGCGACCCTGCGGCGGCGGGGTCCCCGAACGACAGGTCCCGGTCGACGAGCCCGGCGTCGGCGGCCCGGATCGACCAGGCGACGGCGTTGCCCGCGTCGATGAGGTCGATCCCGAGGCGGTTGCACCGCTCGCCGAGCGCCGCCACCGCGTCGAAGTCGTCGATCCCGAGCCCGGCGCCGAGGGACATCCCGGTCGCACCCCGGGGGACGGTCTCGCCCTCGTCCGTGTCGACCCGGAAGCCCCCTGGGATGGCGCCCTCGCGCTCGCGACCGGTGGCCGCCGACCGCGCCGCCTCGACGCCGACGCCGTCGGTCCCCTCGAAGCCCCGATCCTGCCAGCCCCGCGCCGCCAGGACGTCCGTCGCGTCCGCGAAGTCGACCGTCTCGAGGGTCTCGGAGGCGGCCTGCCACCGGCCGGTGTCG
>SLIW01000138.1 GCA_007135435.1 Natronomonas sp. | reverse complement strand
GCGGGTTCGAACAGCTTCGCGACGCCCAGGGCGATGCGGCCGTACTCCCTGGGGACGTAGTAGCGGCAGACGTAGGAGTGCTCGGGGTGGCGACCCACCTGCCGGTCGAGACAGACCATCTCGTTCTCGCGGGCGTACTCGAGGGCGCTCTCGACGTGCGCGTGGTCGCTCGCGTCGAACTCGTGATCCACGGCGTTCCGCGTCCGGTCCGCACAGCGGGAGCGCTGTTCGCTGACGTAGGACGGGGAGCCGAACTCCGTCGTGGTCTCGAGGTGTCGGGAGAATTCGCGGAGGCGGTCGAGCGGCGGGTCGTACACCACGTTGGCTGCGTCGACCGGGTCCGGGAGCGCGGTCTGCAGCGGGGCTGGTCGCAGCCCGGTGTCTGACATCGTGGGTGGACATAACCGGGCGGCCTGATAAGTATCTACCCGTTACGCACCGACCGGTGGTCCATAACGCCCTCCTATCACCGATACAGGGCGTCCTGAATCGACAGCCGGCGACGGGATCGGCGACGACGCGACCCGGCGTCCCCGGCGTCGGTACACTCACGCGTTCGCGATGTCGCTCCGCTCACGACAGGTCCGCGACCAGCGTCTCCACCGCCTGGCGTCCCCCTTCGGTGACGTTCGTCCCGTGGCTGACCAACACGACGTCGAAGTCGTCGCCGGTCAGGGCGCGCACGCTCTCTCGAGCCAGCTCGTCGTCGGCGTTGTACTCGGCGGCGATCGTCGCCAGGTCGCCCGACCAGTCGCGGTCCGCCGCGAACGTCGAGTCGCTCCCGACCACCGTGTCACCGGCGACCAGCACGTCCTCTTCGGCGACGAGGTAGGCCATGTTGTCGGGCGTGTGGCCGGGGGCGGCGATCGTCCGGACCCCGCGGTAGGTCTCGTCGGGATCGAGCGCGTGGTCGGCCTCGATGCCGGCGTTCTCGAGGAACACCGCGTCCCCCGCGGGCACGGCGACCTCGATGTCGGCCACCGCCGCCCGTAGCGCCGGGACGGCGCCGAAGTGATCGACGTCGCCGTGCTCGACGACGACCGCGTCGACGTCGTGGTCGGTCGCGATCTGCGTGAGCTCCTGGGCGGTCTCCTCGGCTCCGGCACCGAACAGGACCGTCGAGTCGCCGGTCTCGATCACGTGCACGCCCAGCGGTTCGTCGTACGTCCAGGACAGCCCGTAGGTGTGTACGCCGGGTCGGATCTCCACTGGTGGTCCCCTCGCGTCGACCGTTCGACGAACGCGGCAATAAACCGTCGGGCTCGAGAGCCGCGAGGGCGCGGACATCGAGGTTCGCGAGCCGGGAGGGCGCGGACATCGAGATCCGGGATCCAGGGCGTCTACGAGAAACAGCCAGGCCGACCTCGACACGCTCCGTCCACGTTTCTGATCGAAACGATCCCCCGCTCGGTCATCAGCTCGACGAGCGCCGGCCTCACTCCTCGTCGCCGACCAGTCGTTTGCTCAGCCGGTCACCCAGGTAGATGCCGATCATGGCGAAGACCATCCCCATGATCACCTCGATCGGCCCGATCTCGTGGCCGAGCAGGGTCACCAGCCCGGCCCAGATGACGAGGAACACGGCGGCGCCGGCGAGGAGCTTCCAGGCCTCCATGCTGGAGGGGGACCCGGTATCGGAAAAAAGGTTCCTGTCTGTGACCGCCCCTCGGGCGAGGAGTGGAGGCCCGGTCGTCGCGCAGGCCGATCAATCACGGTGGAGACGCGACACCCCGGCCGTGCTTCTTGCGAGCGAACTCACTGGTACTGCGCGCAGACCCGACGGATTCCCCCGCGGAGATCCACCTCGGGGACCCAGCCGGTCGCCTCGTGCAGCTTGCTCGCGTCGGCACAGGTGTCGTGGACGTACGCGGACTCGGGGATGGGGTTGTCGACGTACGCGGGCGAGACGTCCGTCCCGAGCTCCTCGTTGACGAGCGAGATCACCTCGTTGAACGAGTGCCGCTGACCGGTCCCGAGGTTGAAGATCCCGTCGAGGTCGTGGGCGGCTGCCAGCTCCAGCCCGCGGACGGCGTCGTCGACGTGGGTGAAGTCCCTGGTCTGGGTCCCGTCGCCGTACACCGTGGGTGCCCGCCCGTCCGCGATGTCGTCGGCGAACTGTGAGATAACGTTCGCGTACGGGCCCTTGTGACCCTCGGCGCCCCCATAGCCCTCGTAGATGGAGAACAGCCGCATCCCGGCCATCGCCATCCCGTGGTGGGACGAGAAGTACTCGGCGTATCGCTCGCGGGCGAGCAGCGACGCCTCGTAGGCGGTGTCGACACCCACCGGGTGGTCCTCCGGTGTGGGCTCGGTCCGGTCGCCGTAGACCGACGACGAGGAGGCGTACACGACGGTCTCGCAGCCGTCGGCCAGCGTCTGTTCCGCGACGTTGACGAATCCATCGACGTTCACCCGGGCGCCCTCGGCTGGCGACGCCTCGTGCATCGCATACGAGGACAGCGCCGCCAGGTGGAAGACCACGTCGACGTCCGTCGGGAGGTCCTCCTCGAGGACGCTCG
>SLIW01000261.1 GCA_007135435.1 Natronomonas sp. | reverse complement strand
CGGCGACCCTCCGGCGCTTCTCGTACAACCCCATCGGCATGGTCTTTCTCGAGTCGGATTTCGACGGGACGGGCATCGGCACGCTCGTCCCGCCCGATTCCGACGTGGAAATCAGCGGCCTAACCTGGAACGCGAGCGTCCTCGACCGGGAGAAGCTCTTTACCTGCTACGTCGATTCGCTGTCGTACCCGCCGCTCGTCGACGCCTCGGACGAGGAGCTGGGCGCCGTCGCCGCGGCGGAATTCGAACGTATCACCGGCGACACGGCGGAACCGATCCACGTCCATCGCTGGGAGCCGGGCATGCCCGCGTTCGACCGCTCGTGGGCCGCGATGGACGACCTCGACCTGCCGCCCGGGGTTCACCTGTGTACGAACTTCGTCGAGCGTCCGGGAATCCTCGGGCGGATTCGACACGCCGAACGGATCGCTACAGAAATCTATCGAGTCAGCGATGGTTGATTTCGACAGCCCCACCATGCTTATACCGTTGGTCCACTAACCATCGGTAAGGATGGACGTCACCGCGGAGGAGTTGGAGGGCTACGCGATCCTCCAAGAGTACGACGACGGGACGTTCGTCCGCATCATGATCCGACGCACCACCGCCGATGCCTACCCCTCCGGATGGCGGTACACGATGCACTACGGGGTGACCGATCCAGAATCCACAGCGGTCCCCACACTTGCGGATGGCACGATCCGGCGGTACGACAACGCCCACGAGGATACCAAGGGTCACGAGCGTCACGTCGCACCGGATCCCCAGCCGGAGACGATCACGTTCCCTGGCATCGTCGAGCTGCACGCTCGATTCTGGGACGAGGTGCCAAAGCCGGCCATTACCCCGTAACGACACAGGAGAACTCACCATGTCACAATCAGATCCATTCGACATTCCGGTGACCTCGAGTACGCTGCTCGTGACGGTCGCCAGCCCCGAGGAGACGTATCGGCAGAGTCGTGACGCCGTCGAGCGCCTGGCTCGTGGCGAGGACGTCGAGGAGCCCGACCGCTTCAACGTCTCGTCCGTGGATCGCCTCTTCGAGACGTTCAACCCCCGAACGATGGAGCTGCTACGGACGATCGACGACCAGAATCCCGGCAGCATCCGCGAGACGGCTCGACTGGTCGGCCGGGACAAGAAGAACGTCCACGACGAGCTCACGCGGTTACATCGTCTTGGGGTGATCCGCCTCTATGAAGATGGTCAGGCGAAGCGCCCGGTCGTACCGTACGAGGAGATCGTTATCTCGCTACCGCTCGGTCGCGACGAGGCAACAGACGCCACTCGAGCGTCACCCTAGCCGTGCCATTCCGTCGATCCCCCGTGAATGTGGACACTGAGAGATATAACAAATACTGTATATTGCTCGATTTATGCCCCTCCCCGATAGCACGTCCGCTCGACTGGATTCTGTATCGATGACTACAGCAGGAATCCACGGTCACCGCGGACGCCCCCGGGGAGATCGTCGAGTGAGGTCGCGAGCATAGCGCATCCCCGGGTTCAAGTCGACCCAGATGTTCGACCACGACTCCCGGGCTCGCTGTCGTTCTAAACGGCTCCCACTTCCTGCCTCGAGCCGCGTTTGTACAGACGATCTCGCTTCCGTTGACTGTACGCAGATCCCTGCGCAGGGGGGCTTTCACCCCTTACTGCGGAATCGGCGAGTCGACGCCCAGCTGGTTGAGCAAGTTCAGCATGTTCCCGTGGAAGTGGCCGTGGGTGATCTCGCCGTCCTCGACGACGAAGTAGCCGGCGTACTCGAAGGTGATCTCCTCGCCGGTCGGCTCGATGCCACGGAACTCGCCTTCGTGGGTGCCCTGTTCCTCGCGGAACACCGCGACCCGGTCGCCCTCGGCGATGAGTTCCATCGACTTCTCCGAGAAGTCCGGGAACGCACTCCAGTACTCCTCCCAGAGTTCTTTCATTCCTTCGCGGCCGTCGATCCCTTCTTCGGTACCCGACCGATAGATGCCGGTCGTGAAGTCGTCGGCGAGGTACTCGTGGAAGGCGTCCGCGTTGTGGTTGTTCAGTTCCTCGTACAGTTCCTCGACGACCGATCTGTTCTCCGTTTCCTGTGTGTCTGTGGACATTGTTGGGTGGTGTGTTCGTTGCGGCGGTGGCGGTTACGTGTGTTCGATGCCGCATGGCCGCTCGCTGTGCTCGAATATCGATCCTTCATACACCCGCCCGCCGCACATTCTCCGGGCGTACGGACGGGTCAGTGGTCGCACCACGACGGAGTACAAAAGGGTAGCAACTCCCCGAAATCGGTGACTGTCTCGTCCGGCAGCAGAGCCGAGAAGATTGGCAACATCGTGGAGAATCACGACTCCCATAGCCTGGCTCGATTTCGATTTCGCAGTTTCTCTCGGAGTGGCCGGGTGATCCGAGACTGTTCGAGTACCAGTGCCGGTAAACCGCTGGATCAGTTGAGGGGGAACTGAGGGATGCTACAGCCTCTCGTCCGTTCATCGATGGCGCGCGCCGGCGAGGGGGCGAGCGCAGCGAGCCACCGAGCCGTT